>JAIRLL010000320.1 GCA_031259505.1 Tannerella sp. | reverse complement strand
GCAATCACCCAAAAAGGGGAGTATCATCAGCAATTTCCCGAAATGAGGAAAACTCACTGTTTATCAACGTTATCGTCGAATTCCGTCATTGGTAGGAGCGTAGCGACGTGGCAATCCAGTACCGGACGCGAACCTGGACTGCTTCGCCTGACGGCTACCGGTGACATGTTTCGTTATTTGCTTACTGTCAGCCTGCTGGATTGCTTCCTGCTTCGTGCCTCGCAGTCGCAAGGACGGCGGATGCCATTGCTGACAGCGACGGTATCGTCGACGGGAGCTTACCGCATGTCGCCCGCGTGCGGTAATGAAAATTATGTCCTTTGACTGCCGTCGAACTTCGTTTCAGGACTTTTTGCAAAATAATGCCGGGTACAGTATAACTGCCGGGAGCCTCTAAAAACGCCAAACTCTGCGCTACGCTCCATCGGCAAAATGCTCGTTTACTTCAGTAAACTCCGCTTTTACCTCTGTCGCAAGCTTTGATTTTGGGGTTTTCAGAGGTTCCCGATATATCGTAAAGAATTGCCGTAGACTGCTTTTTTGGGGAGAACAGCGATGCGGACGGGAAGGGGAAGAAAGTTTTCGGGCGAGCGATGAATCAAACAGAAAAGTCCCGCCGGAGAGGGCAGGACTTTTTCGTTTTCTCACAGATCTTACCGGCCGAAGAAGCCGCGTATCTTTTTTATCCCAGGAAACCCAGCAGTATGCCGGCGGCCACTGCCGAGCCGATGACGCCTGCTACGTTCGGCCCCATGGCGTGCATCAGCAGGTAGTTGGTCGAATCATATTCCAGACCGACGATTTGCGATATGCGTGCCGAATCGGGTACGGCCGATACGCCCGCATTGCCAATCAGCGGATTGATTTTATTGTCTTTCTTGAGAAAGAGGTTGAAAAACTTCACGAACATAACGCCTCCGCATGTGGCAATGACGAACGACAGCGCTCCCAGCCCGAATATCATTATCGACTGGAAGGAGAGGAACTGCGACGCCTGTGTCGAAGCGCCGACGGTGACGCCCAGCAGAATGGTGACAATGTCGATCATCGGGCCGCGGGCTGTCTCGGCAAGGCGACGCGTGACGCCGGATTCTTTCAGCAGGTTTCCGAAGAAAAGCATCCCCAGCAGCGGCATCCCCGAAGGTACAAGAAAGCATGTCAGCAACAGTCCGATAATGGGAAAAATCATTTTCTCCGTCGAAGAAACTACTCTGGGCGGTTTCATACGGATCAGGCGTTCCTTTTTTGTCGTGAGCAACCGCATGAAGGGCGGTTGTATGATGGGCACCAGCGCCATGTATGAATAGGCAGATACGGCAATCGCGCCCATCAGGTTCGGAGCCAGCTTGGAGGAGAGGAAGATGGCCGTCGGGCCGTCTGCTCCTCCGATGATTCCGATTGCGGCAGCCTGATTGGGTTCAAATCCCAGTTGCAGTGCGATGGTGTACGCCCCGAAGATACCGAGCTGGGCGGCGGCGCCGATCAGCATCAGTTTGGGGTTTGAAATCAGCGCCGAAAAGTCGGTCATCGCCCCGATGCCAAGGAATATCAGCGGTGGATACCATCCTTGCCGCACTCCCTGATAGAGGATGTTCAGCACCGACCCTTCTTCGTAGATGCCGATTTGCAATCCTGCATCCTTGAAAGGGATGTTCCCTATCAGGATTCCGAATCCAATCGGGATAAGCAGCATCGGTTCAAATTCGTATCTGATGGCCAGAAAAATAAAAATCAGTCCGACCAGAATCATGGCGAGATGCCCCCACGTCAGGTTATAAAATCCCGTATACGTCAGGAACAGTTGAATGTTTTCTCCCAGAAATGATAAAAAGCTGTCATGCATGATATATTTACATTTTATTTGATTATTACCAGCTCTGCACCTTCCAGTACCGAATCGCCCCTGTTTACTTTGATTTCGGCAATCGTGCCGTTTTGGTCGGCAGGAATTGTATTTTCCATTTTCATGGCTTCGAGTACAAGGATTTTCTGGCCTTTTTTCACTGTGTCGCCAACCTTGCAGTCGATGCTCAGGATTACGCCCGGCAATGGCGACCTGACGGCTTTGGAGGCGCCTGCAGTGACCGGACGCACGACGAGGGGAGTCCCCGACGAAGTGGTCGGAGCCTGCGCCGGACGTTTGATGGTTACCACATGTTTCTTGGCCGGCCTGTCCATTGATACTTTGTAGGGCGTACCGTTTACTTCTACCTCGGCAACAGTGTCTTCGACCTTGTTGACCGTTACGTTATAGATATTTCCGTTGATTGTATATTTGAACTGTTTCATTTTTTTTGTTCGATTTGTTTGAATTATTTTTTCTGGGGATAGTTTCTCAGTCCGTAAATTTTTGAACTCCACGGCGAGTAATTGCGCGTCACTTTATGGATGGTGATCACGGTATTTTCCAGATCATGCACGTCTTCATCCACTTCGTACAGCGCCAATGAGATGGCAGCCACGATTTCGCCCGATTCGAGGGCGTCGGCATTCGTGCTGTGGTGTCCGTTTTCCGCATCTCTCGCCCGTTGTGCGCGGCGGCGGCTTATTCCTATGGCCGATTTACCCACGTATTTAAAGCACATATACAGCAAAACCAGTCCTATGAATACTACGATCATCGCCGTGACGGTCATCCCGACGCCCAAATCGTCATTTTCCTTGAAATTTTCGATTCTTTCGTTCGTATCCAGCGTCCGGTTATTTGTGCTGGGCGTGACTTTCGTCAGTTGCGTCCAAATATCTTTTCCGTCGTCCTTGCGGCCGAAACTGATGTCGGCCTTCTGACCGGCCGGTATGATTATCGAATCCACCAGCGTTTTGCCGTCGACGTCATACAGGGCGATGTAGTTTTCATTCTCTCCGTCGAGCGTGAAATTCAAATGAAAAGTTCCACGGTTAGCCAGTCCGTCAGCCCAGAAGAGCACGTGTTGACGCGGGGAAATTTTCGTCAGTACATCACCCTTGGGAATGGGATATTTCCTCGGATTGTTGCGGTCGTTTGTCAGATAGCATCCGCCGATATTGACCGTGCCGGCAGACGAATTGAACAGTTCAATCCAGCCGCTCCGCGCACCGTAATCATCGACGAAGTTACTCTCGTTGACGACCAGCACTTCGTTGATTCGCATGGAAATAACCTGCTGAGCCTGCGCGCCCGCTGCAATAAACAGGGCAAACGGCAGCAGGAGCATCCCGAATTTCTTATGATGTATTATCTTCATAATATTTTTACTGTGGATTAGAGCGGAATATTGCCATGCTTTTTGGCAGGATTGGTCAGTTTCTTCGTCTGCAACTGCTGCAGCGCGCGGATGATGCGGAAGCGTGTGTTGCGCGGTTCAATCACATCGTCGATGTAACCGTATTTGGCTGCATTGTACGGATTGGCAAACAGTTCGTTGTATTCGTTTACTTTCTCGGTCATCAGTGCGGCAGGGTCGGCGGCATTCTTGATTTCCTTTGCGTAAAGCACTTCGGCTGCGCCCGAGCCGCCCATGACGGCGATTTCGGCCGTAGGCCATGCATAATTCAGGTCGCCGCGCAGTTGTTTGCAACTCATCACGATGTGCGAACCGCCGTAAGACTTGCGCAGTGTGACAGTCACTTTCGGCACGGTGGCTTCGCCGTAGGCATAAAGCAGCTTGGCGCCATGCAGAATCACGGCATTGTATTCCTGACCCGTTCCCGGAAGAAAACCCGGCACGTCGACCAGCGTCACCAGCGGGATATTGAAAGCGTCGCAGAAACGCACGAACCGTGCACCCTTGCGCGACGCATTGCAGTCCAGCACCCCGGCAAGATATTTCGGCTGGTTGGCCACGATGCCTACGGAATGACCGTTGAAACGCGCAAAGCCGATAATGATGTTTTTCGCAAAATCTTTCTGCACCTCGAAAAAATCGCCGTTGTCTACAATCGTACCTATCACTTCATACATGTCGTAAGCCTGATTGGCGCTGTCGGGGATGATTTCGTTCAGACTGTCGTCCAGGCGATCGATCGGGTCGGTACAGTCTGTCGGCGGCGCTTCCTCGAGGTTGTTTTGCGGGATATAGCCAAGCAGTTTGCGGATCATGGCCAGTCCTTCTTCTTCGGTCTGCGCAGTGAAATGAGTCACGCCCGATTTTGTGGAATGGATGCTTGCGCCGCCGAGGTTTTCCTGGTCTACGTCTTCGCCGGTAACCGATTTTACGACTTTCGGGCCGGTGAGGAACATGTACGAAGTGCCTTCCGTCATCAGCGTAAAGTCCGTCAGTGCAGGAGAATATACTGCGCCGCCCGCGCACGGGCCGAAAATGCCGGATATTTGGGGAATCACGCCCGATGCCAGAATGTTGCGCTGGAAAATTTCCGAATAACCTGCCAGAGCATTGATACCCTCCTGAATGCGTGCGCCGCCCGAGTCGTTGATACCGATACACGGCGCGCCCATTTTCATGGCCATATCCATCACCTTACAGATCTTCTGCGACATCGTTTCCGAAAGCGAACCTCCGAATACGGTGAAATCCTGTGCGAAAACGTAGACCAGACGTCCGTCAATCGTACCGCTTCCCGTCACCACGCCGTCGCCAAGATAGTTTTTCTTATCCTGTCCGAAGTTTGTACATCTGTGTTTCACAAACATGTCCATTTCTTCGAAACTGCCTTCGTCCAACAGCATCGAAATGCGTTCGCGCGCGGTATACTTTCCGCGTTCATGCTGTTTCTCGATAGCCGTTTCACCGCCGCCTGCGCGCGCCTGGTCGCGCAACGCGATCAGTTCTTTTACTTTTTCAAGTTGATTGCTCATTGATTTAATATTTTGAGATTTTGAATCTTAAATTTTGAATTTCAATCCCCCTTCATGCACAGTTCGGTCAATACGCTTCCCGTCGATTTGGGATGCAGGAACGCGATTTGCAATCCTTCCGCCCCGCCGCGCGGATGCTGGTCTATCAGTCGGACGCCCTTCGATGCCACTTCGTCCAAAGCATCCTGAACAGACGGGACGGCAAACGCGATGTGATGAATCCCTTCGCCCCTGTTTTCGATAAATTTGGCAACGGCGCTGTCTTCGCCCGTCGGCTCAAGCAATTCGATTTTCGTCTGCCCCACCTTGAAGAAGGCAGTCCTTACTTTCTGATCGGCTACAACCTCGATGCTGTAACATTTCAACCCCAAAACGTTTTCGTAATACGGAAGATGGGCTTCAATGCTCTTTACGGCAATGCCCAGATGCTCAATATGTGAGATATCCATAATAATGAATTGTTTAATTAAAAAAATAATTTTGCGTGCAAAGGTAGAAAAAATAATACACATGGATGTACCTTTTAATTATAATATTTTTTTTCGTACCTTTGTCCCGCTTTTTTAAAGCCCTTGCATTTCGTGTGATGGGAAATTGGGAAGCAACACTGATTTTGAGTAACACAAATTTTATAAACAAATGAACACGTATCAATTAACAGGTACCCCAAGAGAAGGTACCGGAAAAAAAGCAACCAAAGCCATCCGCAGGGAAGGCGTAATCCCTGCCGTACTGTACGGTCAGGCGCCGGTTGACTTGCCGTTCGAAGGCACGTTGAACAAAGGCGAAAAAGTGGTCGAAACGGCCAATAACAAAGGTGTTATCGTGACGGAATTTTCCGTGACGACCGAAAATGTGCGCAATTTGATCTACACGCCTCACATCTATCTGGTCGATTTGTCGCTGGAAGGCGGCCGCACGGTGAAAACCATTGTAAAAGACATCCAGTTTCATCCCGTAACGGATGCAATCCTGCACATCGACTTTCTGGAAGTCTTCGAAAAGAAACCCATCGTGATGGAAGTGCCCGTCATACTCGAAGGACACGCGGAAGGCGTCAAGGCCGGCGGTAAGCTGAACCTCGAAATGCGCAGACTGCGCGTGAAAGCGCTGTTTGACAAAATGCCGGAAAAGTTGCCTGTCAATGTAGACAGGCTCGGACTGGGCAAGGCTATTCAGGTGGGCGACCTTCAGTTTGAAAATCTGGAACTGATAAATGCAAAGAATGCCGTCGTCTGCTCGGTGAAGCTGACGCGCGCCGCGCGTGGCGAAGCTGCGGCGGGAGCGTAAACTGATTCTTTGCGATATTATTCTGCCGGATTGCTTCACCCTTCGGGTTACTAATGACATGTTTCGTTATTTGCTTATTATCAGCCCGCTGGATTGCTTCGTGCCTCGCAAAGACGACGGACGCCATTGCCTGCAACAATGGCATCTCCGTTATTGCGACTGCGAGGTACGAAGCAGGAAGCAATCCAGAGTCTCGTATTTTCCGGATTGCTTCGGGCTGTGCCCTCGCAATGACGACCAGGCGTTGACACGACATACTATCAAGGGTGGGGAACTTGAATTTATAGTTGAAGAATGAAGTTTTTAATTGCAGGACTGGGAAATATCGGATCGGAATATTGGGGATCGCGCCACAATGTCGGATTTCGCGTAGTGAATGCCGTGGCCGAAGAAGGTGGCGTTGCATTCACGGAGGCGCGTTATGGCGCTGTCGCACGGATGCGCGTGAAAAATGCGGAACTGATCCTGCTGAAACCAAATACGTTCATGAATCTGAGCGGCCTCGCCGTCCGCTACTGGCTGCAAAAGGAAAACCTGACGGCAGAAAACCTGCTGGTCGTTGCCGACGATATTGCCCTTCCTTTTGGGACGTTACGCCTCAAGCCGAAGGGAAGCGCCGCCGGGCACAACGGTCTGCGGCACATCGAAGAAACGCTGGCAACTCAGACATACAGCCGCCTGCGGTTCGGCATCGGCAGCAATTTCCCGACGGGACGACAGATAGATTATGTACTCGGACAGTTCGAACCGGAAGAACTTGAACAGATGCCCGCACATGTGAAAAAGGCTTCGGATATGGTGAAAAGTTTCTGCCTCTCCGGCGTGGATGTCACCATGAATATGTATAATAACAGATAAAAAAATGCTTGCCGGTGAATGAAGTACGGATAGACAAATGGCTATGGGCGACGCGTATTTTCAAGACGCGGACTGTCGCGGCGGAAGCCTGCAAAAAAGGCAGAGTAACGATTGGCGGCGTCAGTGTGAAACCTTCGCGGATGATACGCACAGGCGAGACGCTGCAAATCCGCAAGCCGCCCGTCACTTTCTCGTTCAAGGTGTTAGCCCTCACCGAGAAGCGGATGGGCGCAAAACTTGTACCCGAATACGTGGAAAATGTCACGCCGCCCGAACAGTACGAACTGCTGGAGATGGGCAGGATTTCGGGCTTCGTGGACAGGGCGCGCGGACTGGGTCGTCCGACGAAAAAGGAACGCCGCGATCTGGAACAGTTCATGGACGACGACACCGATCCCTTCGACCCCTCCGGGTTTGATCTTGACGCGGAAGAATTTTAGCCGTCTGCCGGAAAACGCACTCCCAACTGCCGCCGTATCTCGTCAATAATCTCAATCGTGATTAGCGAATTTTCGAGCGAATTGATTCGCGATTCCTTTCTGCCCGACTGTATCAAATCGATAAATTCTGCGATTTCGTAGTAATATTCATGATGCGCCGTCGCGGGTAAGATGGTTTCCGTTTTGCCATTTCGCTGTTTCAGTGTCGCTTTGCCGATAAGGTTGATCCTGTCGAGGGTGATGACGCCGCTTTCTCCCTGAATCTCCGTCGGGAGTTGCGAATCGGCGATCTTGCTGTAGAGTACCGTTGCACAGAGACCGTTGCCGTATGAGAAAACAACGTTTCCGTGTCCGTCCACACCGCTGTACAGTTTGACGCCCGATGCCTGTATTCTGTTCGGACGCCCGAAGAGGACGACCATCGGATAGATGGTGTAGATGCCGATGTCCATCGCGGCGCCGTTGCTCAGTTCGGGGTTGAAGGCATTCAGTATCACGCCTTCCTTCAGTTTGTCATAGCGCGACGAGTATTGACAGTAGCAGGCAAAATACTGCCTGACGTCGCCAATCCCGTCCTTTGCTTTCTGCACGGCGCGAAATCCCGGCGTCAGCGTCGGCTTCATGGCCTCCATCAGCGTCACGTCGTGTTTCCGGGCGGTCGCGATCATTGCACGCACCTCCGACGCGTTCGATGCAAACGCTTTTTCACACAGCACGTGTTTGCCGCGCTGCATGCACGCGATACTCTGCCTCGCGTGGAAGGCATTGGGCGAAGCAATATACACGGCATCGACCCACGGACTGGCCGCCATCGCTTCGACGGACGTAAACGTATGCGGAATGGCGTGTTTTGCAGCAAACGACTTTGCCGTTTCTTCCGTGCGGGAACAGACGGCAACCAGTTCGAACCGTTCGTCTTCGCGTCCGCCCGCTATCACCCAGTCCGTAATAAAATTGGTGCCGACGACACCGAAACGTATCTTCTTCATGACAGAATAATTTTAATTCAAAGACTCAAAAACTGACTGCAAATGTACGATGTTTTTCCGGGAGAGGGTTAAGGAAAAGTTTGAAGCAGAATGAGTGCATTTGACTACGTCGATTTTCAATTCAAATTGTCGCATCGTTAATTTAAGGTAGAAAACAAAAGCAAGCAAAACGGGGCTGTCTCAAAAGCCCGGAATCGGCTCAGCAGGAGCGTCTTTCCACTGCCGTTCGGTCCGGACAAAGCCCATTTCTCACCGTTGCGCACTTCCCAGTTCACGTTTTCGAGAATGATACGCCGTCCATAGCGGACAGTGACTTTTTCCATTCTGAAAGTGACCCGGTGACCGGAGACATTCCCCGTATCGGCAAGAAATGTCGGCCAGCAAGCTTTTCCCGCTGCCATCCGTCCCGACGACCGCCCACTGCTCGCCCCGCCGGACAGTCCACCGGACAGGCTTGGCAAAACGGCATCCGGTCAGCGCCGGAACGGCATGTTCTATGGATATGATATCATGCTGCCATCCATTCAGCTCCACGTGACGATTCTGGGTACAAAAATGATACATCCCACGACGACGGCTGCAATGGACGCAAGCAGTACCGCGCCGGCTGCAAGGTCTTTGACTGTCTTGATTTTCGG
>JAIRLL010000076.1 GCA_031259505.1 Tannerella sp. | reverse complement strand
CAGGTCGTCGCACAGGACAGAGACGCCCTGCATGTTTACCATATGCGTCAAATGGCCATATATGACTACAACAACGGTATGAGCGCCGCAAGAGAAGAAGGTGAACAAAGCGGCAGAGAAGAAGGCATAGCCATCGGCGAACAAAGAGGCAAAGAAGAAGGCGAGAAAAATGCCAGATTCACAGTTGCCCTGACTTTGAAACAAAAGGGATTTTCCATTGAAGATACCGTCGAATATACCGGCCTCACTAAGGAAGAAGTAACAAACCTTTTCACAGAACACGGGTTGATATGACAAAACAGTTCATTGCGGGAAATCACATGAATATCGCTATTCCTTTTTTTATAACGCCTAAAAAAAACGAAACGTAAATAATATTTCATCCTATGAAAATCAAATTATCATGGCTTATGTCAATAGCAGTAGTCCTGAACGGTTGTTGCACGCAGGACAGTCACTCTTCTTCTGAAGAGAAAAAAGCGCTCGAAATCAACAATACGCTGACCGAAGCCGAAAAATCGGCCGGCGTCTTCACACCCGAAATCCTGTGGAAAATGGGACGGGCAGGCAACAGCGCACTTTCGCCTTCGGGCAGGCAGGCGGCCTTTACCGTCACTTACTACAACGTAGCCGAAAACCGCGGTGTGACAAGTATCTACCTGTATGCATCCGGAAACGCGGAACCCGTACAACTCACCGACAACGCAGGAAATGAAAGCAACCTCCAGTGGAGCAGAGACGGCAGCAAACTTTATTTCCTGAGCAACCGCAGCGGCGACAGCCAGATATGGAGCATCCGCCCCTCCGGCCTCGGACTGACGCAACTGTCGACCATAGAAGGAGGTATCGACGGGTTCGGCATCACGGACGACGAAAGCAAACTGTTCTACACCAAAAGTGTACCCGTCGAAAAACGCCTGTCGAAGGAAATTCATGCCGACATGGACAGGTCGAAAGCGAAGATATACGACGACCTGATGGCGCGCCACTGGAATTACTGGGACGAGGGTCGATATTCGCACATCTTCGTCGCCACGCTTGCAGACGGCAAGGTGGGCGAAGGAAAGGATATTATGGCAGGCGAGCCGTGGGATGCTCCGCTGGCGCCATATTTCGACATTGCGGAGATAGCCTGGAATCATGCGGGCACGCAACTGGCTTACACCTGCAAGAAGCAGACCGGAACGGAATATGCCGTCTCGACGGATGCAGACATCTTCATCTACGACACGGAAAGCGGCCGGACAGGAAATATCTGCAAAGACGGCGAACCGGTCGACCCGCGCGCGGACAAGCCTTCGCAAATGGGCGGATATGACAAATATCCCGTCTGGAGTCCCGACGACAAACTGATAGCCTTCATCTCGATGCGCCGCCCGGGCAACGAGGCGGACAAGGAACGCCTGTTCGTGTGGGACAGCGCCGACGGCAGCATGAAAGACCTGACCGCCGCGTTCGACTGCAACGTGTCACACGTCGTGTGGAACGGTCTCGACGAACTGTATTTCATTGCCCCCATGCAGGCGACGCACCAGCTCTGCAAGGTGAACATGGCGGGCGACGTCTCGGCCGTCACGCACGGCGACCATGACATCAACGCCTTCTCGTTCGAAGGCGGAAGACTGATTGCCGAAGTGACGCAAATCTCCCGCGCCACCGAACTGTTCGATATCGACATACAGGGCGACGGAAAACTGACGCCTCTCACCCGCATCAATCAGGAAATTTACGACCACATCCCAATGGGCGAAGTCCAAAAACGCATGGTCAAGACGACCGACGGCAAGCAAATGCTCACCTGGGTCATACGGCCTCCCGGTTTCGACCCCGCAAAAAAATATCCCACACTGCTCTATTGCCAGGGCGGCCCGCAAAGCGTCGTCAGCCAGTTCTGGAGTTACCGCTGGAATCTGCAGCTGATAGCAGCGCAGGGATATGTAGTCGTAGCGCCAAACAGACGGGGTGTGCCCTCGTTCGGACAGGAATGGACCGACCAGATTTCGGGCGACTACAGCGGACAGAACATCCGCGACTACCTGAGCGCCATCGACGACGTGGCCGCCGAATCCTGGTGCGACGAAGCGCGGCTGGGATGCGTCGGAGCAAGCTACGGCGGCTATTCGGCCTTCTTCCTGGCCGGGAACCACAACAGGCGATTCAAGGCATTCATCGCCCACTGCGGAATATTCAACTTCGAAAGCATGTACGGCGGAACGGAAGAACTCTGGTTTGTCAACAACGACTACAAGGGTGCGTACTGGGACGACAACCCCGTCGCCAAACGTTCGTATGCCAACTCGCCGCACCGGTTCGTGACCCGCTGGGATACGCCCATTCTGATTTTTGCAGGCATAAACGACTACCGCATCCCCTACTCGCAAAGTCTGGAAGCGTTTACGGCGGCGCGACTGATGAATATTCCCGCGCGGCTGGTCGTCTTCGACGACGAAGGCCATCAGGTATTCAAACCGCAAAATTCCATTGTCTGGAATCGTGAATTCTTCGCGTGGCTTGGCAGGTATCTCGAAAGTCGTAAGTCGTAAGTCATAAGTCGTAAGTGGTATCGACTTACAGCTTACAGCTTATGACTTACGACTTATGACTTACGACTTATGACTTACGACTTATGACTGAATAACTGAAATTCGCAAATTTATGCCGTGGTTATAATTTTTCACAGTCGTTGCATGTATTTGCGGAAAAAGTTGCGCCGGCATGGAAGGTTGCCGACCGGCTTTCTTTGAACGACTGAATCTTGAATCTTTGTGAACTGCAAATTCAATTCGCGTGCCTAAAGCATCAGGATGATAATCCACACGTTCCGCAGTTCGTTGCGAAGGAAGAGGATGGCCTGCCGGATATGTCCTTCGACCGTACGCGGAGAAATGTGCATCACTTCGGCGATTTCCTTGTGGCTCAAGTCTTCGAAATAGCACAGACGGAATGCCTGCGCGCACTTGGGCGGGAGTTTGCATACCGACGCTTCTACTACTTCCAGCAGGTTTCGGTTTATGAGTTGGTGGAGCGTATCGTTCGCGTCGCTCATGTTCTCAAGAAACTCGACGCGCGCACTGGCAAGGCGCACCTGTGCCTCGTATTCCTCGACCACAATCCTGTGTTTGACGTAATTCAGACAGTGATTCTGCACCCATTTGAAGAGGAACGACTGTATGTTGTCCGCCTCGATGGCGTGTTTCCGTTCCCAATAGGAAGCGAACACGTCCTGCACGATGTCGTTTGCCGCATCATCATCCACAAAACGGCACGCCAGCGCCATCAGTCGCGGATACAGGCAGGCGAAGAAATCGCGAAACGCCGTTCTGTCACCCTGTCTTACCTTTTCCATGTCGATCGGCGTTTTCATTTCGGCGTCGTGTTGTTTTGTGGCGGATAGTCGAGCGTGTAGTGCAGGCCGCGGCTTTCTTTCCTCTCGATGGCCTGCCGCACGATGAGGTATCCCGTGTTGATCATGTTGCGCAGTTCGCAGATGTCTTTCGAGGCAATCGACCGTTTGAAGAGGCTTTCGGTTTCTTCGTAGAGGATGTCGAGGCGCGTCCAGGCTCTTTTCAGGCGGAGGTTGGAGCGGACTATGCCGACGTATGTGGACATGATTTGCCCGACCTCGCGGATGCTTTGCGTGATGAGCACCATCTCTTCGGGCGAGCGCATGCCCTTGTCGTCCCATTCGGGGATATTTTCTCTGCTGCAGTCGTAGCGGTCTATCACGTCCAGGCTGTGGCGGGCGGCCGCGTCGGCATATACGACCGCTTCGATAAGCGAGTTGGAGGCGAGCCGGTTGCCGCCGTGCAGTCCTGTGCAGGCACATTCGCCGACGGCATACAGACGACGGATGGAACTCTGCCCGTCCAGGTCGACGAGGATTCCGCCGCAAAGGTAATGGGCGGCGGGGGCGACGGGAATGAGGTCTTTCGTGATGTCGATGCCCAGCGCAAGGCATTTGCGGTAGATGTTCGGAAAATGGCGTTTCGTTTCTTCCGCATCCTTGTGCGTCACGTCGAGGCAGACGTGGTCGTCGCCACGGTTTTTCATCTCGCTGTCGATAGCCCGTGCCACGATGTCGCGCGGCGCCAGTGCGAGACGGCTGTCGTATTTGTGCATGAATTCGCGTCCGTCGAGCGTCCTCAACTGGCCGCCGTAGCCGCGTATGGCTTCGGTTATCAGAAACGAGGGGCGGTCGCCCGGATGATAGAGCGCCGTGGGGTGGAACTGGACGAATTCCATGTCTTTCACCGTGCCCTTGGCGCGGTAGACCATGGCGATGCCGTCGCCCGTAGCTGCCAGCGGATTGGTCGTCGTCTGGTATACCGCTCCCACGCCGCCGGTAGCCATCAGCGTGATTTTCGACAGAAACGTGTCTATCCTGCCGGTGCGCATGTCCATCACGTATGCGCCGAAACACTGTATGTCTTTCGTCTGGCGCGTCACTTCCACGCCCAGATGATGCTGCGTCAGAATCTCGACGGCAAAATGATTTTCGCAGACCGTAATGCCCGGATGCCGCTTCACTGCGCGCATGAGGCTGTTTTGTATTTCCGCGCCGGTATTGTCCTTGTGATGCAGGATGCGGGATTCGGAATGTCCGCCTTCGCGGTGGAGGTCGAAATTCCCTTCTTCGTCGCGGTCAAAATCCACGCCCCAGCCGATCAGTTCCCTGATTTGCCGCGGCGCGCTGTGCACGACCTTTTCCACAGCGGCGCGGGCGCTCAGATAGTCGCCCGCTACCATCGTGTCTTCCACATGTTTCTCGAAATTGTCGGCAGTCATGTTGGTTACCGACGCCACGCCGCCCTGTGCAAAATACGTATTGGCTTCTTCCAGCCCTGACTTGCTGACAAGCGCGACCGAACCTCGACCCGCTACCTTCAAGGCAAAACTCATGCCGGCAATACCGGCGCCAATCACTAAAAAATCATACTTCTGTATCATCTTCCTGTCTGTTTTAAAAACGGCTGCTTCAGCCGCCCCGTCCCGGCTTTCGCTTTCCAAACGGAATATCAAAGGTATGAATATAACGGAAAAGATGTTCATTACGGTATGTTTTTTAAGCTATATTTAACATCTTGCGGTGTCCGGTCGTGCAGCGGAATGACGGAATGATTGACGGATGACGGAATGATTGACGGATTGATTGAATTTTTGAGTCTCTCTCCAAAAAAAATATATTTTGCCGGAATAAATAAAAAATATATCTTTGCGGATGTTTTGTATTACCGAAGTTTCATTATTAAAAAATTGCAGACATCATGAAATGTAAAAGATTCAGAATCGAAGACCTGCGGCACGAAGAGTGGTTCCAGTATTACACCGAATTTAGGGACAAAAAATAAATAATGTATAACAAGTATGCTAAAGTATGAGGTCATCAAATCAGGTAAAAAAGGGTGCAGTAAAAAGCATCCCTAACGGGATGCAAAAAAGATTGTCGCAAAAAATGCTACCGAGCGATGCATTCCTTAAAACATATACACGTGTACCTGAAACATGTACATACCTAAACAGTAAACTGTCATTTCATTCAATAATTCAGGTTTCCTACATGTTTTCTCTGAATGAACTGCATGTGATTAACAAAAACACGGTTGCTGTAGTCAGGTAATAAACAGCAGAATATACAAAGACGTAAAGTCAGCGGTCTGCGGAAAGTATGGCTCTGTATCCGGACGGAATAAAAAAAAGAGAAGACTGTGATTCACAAACAGTAAATCACAGTCTTCCGATAGAGTAAGGACACTTTAGTCCACAGTTCATTTCATTGTCTTCGATACCCATCCGCTACTGCCTTTGACAATCAGCACACCCTGCGGCAGGTGGTTGATATCAAACTTTGCTTCGCCGACATCTTTCTGTGTCTGATAAAGCAGTGCGCCACCGACAGAGTAGATATATACCTGTTCGGACACAGGACTGCTTATTGTCAGTGTGCCGTTGGCGATTACAGTCAGAGGGCTATTTTCGACCGATTCACTGCCTGCTATCTCTCCCGATTTGATCTCTGTCAGTTCATTTTTCCCGATTATTTTGAATTCATTCCAGACCGAAACTGTTTGATAAGCAGATTCCGTACCGGCTGGAGTATACAAAATGAGAGAAGACATTTTCAGGCCATTAAACGCCTCACTGTTAACGTTCTCAAGTGGAGTCTTCCATTCAACTGTCACTTGAGTAAGGCTTTTGCAATCAACAAAAGCACAAAACCCAATACTTGTCACGCTGCCGGGGATAGTTATGGATGCAAGACTGCTGCAACCGGAAAAGGTCAATCTCTCAATACTGGTCACACCCTTGGGAATATTGATCGATGTAAGACTGCTACAATCTGCAAAAGCAATAACTCCAATACTTGTCACGCCATTACCAACAGATACGGAAACAAGATTAGTGCAGTATAGAAAAGCCGCCTTTCCTATACTTGTCACACTATTCGGGATGGTTATGGATGTCAGATTTTCCTGTTTTAAAAAAGCTGCTTCACCAATACCCGTCACTTTATAAGTGACGCCTCCGTATTCTACCGTTTCCGGAATCGTAACGGATCCGGCCACATTACGTGCCTTATGCACGGCAACTTCAGCATCGCCTGTAACTGTATAGCTGATACTTTCGCTACTAAACACAGTTTGCCCTTGACAGACAAAACTCATTGCTGCCAATAAAAACAGCAACACCACTAATTCTCTAAAATTTTTCTTTTTCATAATAACTGTAATTAATTCTAATTTGGCAAATTACCTGATAAAATTCATAATACCAAAAGTTAGCAGTCATTGTTGCGTACAATTTATATATGGCCATGTAGATGAACCATCTCCTACTCAAAGGTGCAGATTACCGGAAGAATTAATGAACGCTGCTTTTGTTTGATTTTTTATTGCTTTGTAATTTTATTTATTTACGTCAAAGGTACGATAATATTTTTTACAGTGGCGGCATTTTTATTATAATTATGTTTTTTGCATTTTATATATCAGTATTGCAGGATTCACTAAATTAAT
>JAIRLL010000032.1 GCA_031259505.1 Tannerella sp. | reverse complement strand
CTCCTGCCAGGATGCACGAGGGGTATTTCCAGGTGATGGCCGAACCGGTTTCTACCTGTGTCCACGAGATTTTGCAGCTGTCTCCCCGGCAGAGTCCACGTTTGGTCACGAAATTGTAGATGCCGCCGTTTCCGTCCTTATCGCCCGGATACCAGTTTTGCACGGTGGCGTATTTCACTTCGGCGCGGTCGTGCGCAATGATTTCCACAATCGCGGCATGGAGCTGGTTTTCGTCGCGCCGGGGGGCCGTGCAGCCTTCCAGGTAGCTGACATACGAGTCGTCGTCGGCGACGATGAGCGTGCGTTCGAACTGCCCGGTGTTGGCGGCGTTTATACGGAAATAGGTGCTTAATTCCAGCGGGCAGCGTACGCCTTTGGGTATGTAGACGAACGAGCCGTCGGAGAAAACGGCGGAATTGAGCGCGGCGAAGAAGTTGTCGCGGTAGGCGACGACGGTTCCCATGTATTTCCGAACCAGGTCGGGATGATGTTTCACCGCGTCGCTGAATGACCAGAAGATGATGCCTTTGTCCGCCAGCATTTCTTTGTAGGTGGTTTTCACGGAGACGCTGTCCATTACCGCGTCGACGGCCATTGTGCGGGCTGTTCCGGCGGGGGTATCGCCGTTCTTTCCGTCGGGGGTTACGCCGGTCAGCAGCTTTTGTTCGTAAAGGGGTATTCCCAGGCGGTCGAAGGTCTTCAGCAACTCCGGGTCGACTTCGTCGAGGCTCCGGGGTGTGTCTTTTTTCTTCGGGGCTGCGTAATAAATGATGTTCCGGTAGTCAATGGGGGGTATGTTCAGATGTGCCCATGCGGGCATTTCCATCGTTTGCCAGTAGCGGAACGCTTCCAGACGGAAATCGAGTAACCAGGAGGGTTCCTGCTTTTTTGAAGCGATCGTGCGTATGACGTCTTCGTCCAGTCCGCGGCGAATCACTTCCGTCTCTACGTCTGATGTAAAACCGTATTTGTATTCGCCGGACGTCAGCTCGTTGAATAAGTCATCCTGTTCTTCCATATATCCGACAGTTTTTTTTCAGAATCGAACGAACGGTTCGAAGATGTTTCCGGGAAAGAGGGTGGGGATGATGCTTTTTATGTAAAAGTAAAGATGTGATTCTACTTTTGTTTCCTGCGACAGCAGGGCGGAAGTGTGATCAAACATTTCGATAACATTCAGCACAAGACTCATGAAGAGTATCATCATCAGGAATCCCAGCAGTCCTCCCGCCATGTGGTTAAGTATGCTCAGGGGCGTGACGCTGATCACCCGGTGGATGATGATTCCTGCCAGTATGATGAATCCGACAATCAGCAGGAAGCCTGAGATGTAACTTATCATTACGGTCATCTGTGGCGAGAACCATTCTGATTTCGTCAGGTAGCCGCGCGTCCATTCGGCGGAGCCTGCGCACAGGTATATGCCGGCAATTACGGCTAAAAGGGATGCGGCCTGCTTGATTATCCCGTCGAACAGCCCTTTTATCAGTCCGATTCCGGCGAGGCTTAAAATTACAATATCCAGCCAGTTCATATTATTGGAGTGTTTTCTTTATTTCTACCTGGTCGAACGGTTCAATGATGTCGCCGACCTCTATGTCGTTGTAATTGTTGATGTATATTCCGCAGTCTTGCCCGGAAACGGCTTCTTTCGCTTCGTCCTTGAAGCGTTTCAGCGATCCCAGGTCGCCGGTATGGATGACGATGCCGTCGCGGACGACGCGCACTCTGTTTGTCCGCTTAATCTTGCCTTCTTTGACGATACAGCCGGCGATTGTCCCGACTTTGGATATTTTGAATACTTGCAGGACTTCGACTTCGCCGCATATGTCTTCGCGTATTTCGGGTGACAGCATGCCTTCCATTGCGTCCTTGACGTCGTTTATGGCGTCGTAGATGATGGAGTACAGTCGCATTTCAACGCCTTCGTTTTCCGCCAGACGGCGCGCCTGTGTGGAGGGGCGTACCTGGAATCCGATGATGACGGCGTCGGTCGTTTCGGCAAGTGATATGTCTGATTCCGAAATTTGGCCGACGGCTTTGTGGATGACGTTTACCCGTATCTCTTCGGTGGAGAGTTTGATCAGGGAGTCGGAGAGGGCTTCGACGGAACCGTCGACGTCGCCTTTTACGATGAGGTTCAGTTCGTGGAAGTCGCCGAGTGCGCGGCGGCGTCCGAGTTCTTCAAGGCCGAAGCGTTTTTGCGTGCGAAGTCCCAGTTCGCGCTGTAACTGTTCGCGGCGTGAGGCGATTTCGCGCGCTTCCTGTTCCGTTTCGAGGACGTTGAAGGTGTCTCCGGCTTGCGGCGCTCCGTCGAGGCCGAGTATGATGGCCGGTTCCGATGGTCCGGCTTCTTCGATTCGCTGGTTGCGTTCGTTGAACATGGCCTTGATGCGTCCGAAATGGGTTCCTGCCAGCACGACGTCTCCCTGTTTCAGCATCCCGTTGCTTACAAGAAGGGTGGATACGAATCCCCGTCCCTTGTCGAGCGATGATTCGATGACGGTTCCCATAGCCTTGCGTGCGGGATTGGCTTTCAGTTCGAGCAGGTCGGCTTCGAGCAGTACTTTTTCGAGCAGATCGGGCACTCCGATTCCCTGTTTGGCCGAGATCTCCTGGCATTGGTATTTACCGCCCCAGTCTTCAACCAGATAGTTCATGTTGGCCAGTTCTTCCTTGATTTTTTCGGGATTGGCGTGGGGCTTGTCGATCTTGTTTATGGCGAATACGATGGGAACGCCGGCGGCTGATGCGTGATGAATCGCTTCGACGGTCTGCGGCATCACATTGTCGTCTGCTGCTACGATGATGATGGCAATGTCCGTCGCTTTTGCTCCGCGTGCGCGCATGGCGGTGAAGGCTTCGTGTCCCGGCGTATCTAAGAAGGTTATATGGCGCCCGTTCGGCAGCTCAACGTTGTAGGCGCCTATGTGTTGTGTGATTCCGCCTGCTTCGCCGGCGATCACGTTTGTTTTGCGTATGTTGTCCAGCAAGGAGGTTTTACCGTGGTCGACGTGTCCCATTACCGTGATGATGGGCGGACGGGGGAGCAGGTCTTCTGCTTTGTCTACTTCTTCCGTTATGGCTTCTACGACTTCTGCGCTTACGTATTCGGTCGTAAAGCCAAA
>JAIRLL010000003.1 GCA_031259505.1 Tannerella sp. | reverse complement strand
GTGCGCGACAATGGCGGAGGGTCGCTCAGCAATTCCGACCGCATCGCATCCCGTTTCCTTGAAAAAGATACTGTGGTGGGATACATCATGCACAAAACAGGGCCGGGGCATAACGAGTTTTCGGCGCTTTATCCCATCGAATTGAAAGTGTCCGAATATACTACATGGCTCCGTCCCGTGGTCGTGCTCACCAATCGCCACAGCTACAGCGCAACAAACGACTTTGTGAACAAAATGCGCTATCTGTCGCAGGTCACCGTCATGGGCGACCGCACGGGAGGAGGCAGCGGCCTGCCGTTCAACTCGGAACTGCCCAACGGCTGGAGGATACGGTTCTCGGCATCGCCCATGCTCAACGCCGACAGGCAGTGTACAGAAGACGGCATCGATCCCGATGTAAAGGTGACAATGCTGCCTGCCGACATCGAGAAGGGAAAAGACACGCTTATCGAGACGGCCATCCTTTTTCTGCTCGGACGATAGGCAAATCGACAGGTCATGACGGATTCAGGCATCTTTGAAAACAGAGTCGCAGCCTATTACACACTGGGATGCAAACTCAATTTCGCCGAGACGTCCACAATCGGGAAAGAACTTGCCCGGCGTGGCTTCCGCAAGGCAGGCGCGGGCGAGCAGGCAGATATCTGCGTGATTAACACGTGTTCCGTGACGGAACTTGCCGACAGGAAATGCCGCCAGTTGATACGCCGCATCCACAAACTTCATCCGAAGGCGTTCGTCGTCGCCACCGGCTGCTACGCCCAGCTCAGTCCCGACGCGGTTTCGCGTATCGAAGGCGTGAACCTGGTGCTTGGAAACGCCCAGAAAGCAAATATTGCACACTACATCGACCGGATGACGGACACGGCGCCCGCCGTCGTCACTTCGCCGGCAAAAGAAATGCAGGCCTTCGCGCCTTCCTGCTCCGCAGACGACCGCACGCGCCACTTTCTCAAGGTGCAGGACGGTTGCGACTACTTTTGCTCCTACTGCACCATCCCGTTTGCCCGCGGCCGCAGCCGCAACGGAAGCATCGCCGAAGTGGTCGCCCAGGCTGCGCAGGTTGCCGGCGACGGCGGAAAAGAGATTGTGCTGACGGGCGTCAATATCGGCGATTTCGGGAAAAGCACGGGCGAAACGTTTATCGATCTGCTTCGCGCGCTGGACAGCGTGGAAGGCATTGCGCGATACCGCATCTCGTCCGTCGAGCCAAACCTGATTACGGACGAAATCATTGACTTTGCAGCAAAAAGCAAACGCTTCGCTCCGCATTTCCACATTCCGCTCCAGAGCGGATGCGACGAGACGCTGCAACTGATGCGCAGGCGGTACGATACGGAACTGTTCCGCCACAGGGTGGAGAAGATAAAGGCGACGATTCCCGACGCTTTTATCGGCGTGGACATCATCGTCGGCGCAAGAGGTGAAACGGAATCGCGTTTTGAAGAAAGCTACGCTTTTGTCGAGCAGTTGCCCGTCTCGCAGTTACACGTTTTTCACTATTCGGAACGTCCGGGCACGCAGGCGCTCCAAATCGAGCCGGTCGTGGCGCCCGCCGTCAAGCAACTGCGCAGCCGCCGGCTGATGGAACTCTCGCATCTGAAATGGAGGCAGTTCTACGAAACTCAAATCGGACAGACGGCGGAAACGCTCTTCGAGCATACGCGCCGCGGAGGAATGATGCACGGATTTACGGCCAATTACGTCAGGACGGAAGCGCCCTACCGGACAGACGCCGTGAACCGCATCACCCGCGTGCGGCTGAACGGATGGAACGGCGACGGAACGGCGCTTGCATGTACCTTTATCGACTGAAATATGGTGAACAATATCACATATACGATGCTGTATCTCTGGGCAAAAGCGCACGCCCTGCTGCCGATGCGCGTCCTCTACGTGTTTTCGGACGTGCTTTATTTCATTGTTTACAGGATGGTGCGATACCGGCGGAAAGTCGTGCGCGACAACATGCTGCACGCCTTTCCCGATAAAACGGAAAGCGAACGCCGCCGGATGGAAAGGAAATTTTACCGCCACTTTGCCGACTACATAGTGGAAACCGTCAAGCTGGCCGGCATCTCGCACCGCGAACTGCTCCGCCGTGCGAAGCCCAATAATCCGGAGCTCGTAAAATCCCTGTTCGCCCGGGGTCACACGTGCATCCTGCTGCTGCTCGGGCACTACGGCAACTGGGAATGGCTGACCGGCTTTACGGATTCGTTCGGCGTGGAGTTGCAAATCCACCAGATTTACCGTCCTTTGGCCGGCAAGGCCTTCGACCGGCTGTTCATCTTTTTGCGGACGCGCTTCAAATCGTTCGTGATGAAAAAGAACGACGTCGTGCGTCATGTAATTCGCCTCAAACAGGCCGGCACGCCTTCGCTCATCGTTTTTATCGCCGACCAGACGCCTTCGCGGGCAAATATTCACTACCGCACGACGTTTCTCAACCAGGACTCGGCCATGTTTACCGGCGCGGAACGGATTGCAACGAAACTGAACCTGCCCGTGATTTTTGCCGACGTGAAGCAGGTCGGACGGGGATATTACACCGTAGACTTCGAACTTGTCGCCGACCGTCCGCGCGAGATGCCCGAATTTGCCATCACCGAAAAATATGCGCGCCTGATGGAACGGTGCATCCTGCGCGATCCGGCCTACTGGCTCTGGACGCATCGCCGCTGGAAGCACACGCGATAGCGAAACAGCCGTATCGCGCTGAATGGCCTCCGCGCCCAATGCGATTTTCTTCCCCGATTCAATTGAGGGATATGAAATAAATAAGATGCAAACTTTAAACGAATAAAAAACACGCCTGGATTGCCACGTCGCTTCGCTCCTCGCAACGACGGAGATACCATTGTTGTCGGCAATGGCGTCCGTCGTCATTGCGAACGAAGTGAAGCAATCCAGGCATGTCATTTCAGTAAGATACACACGCCTGAATTACCACGTCGCTTCGCAGTTCCGGCAAGGAAGCGACATATGCCCCAAACTGCGCTACGTTGTGGCTTTTCGGACAGCTACTGGTTATATTTATCAGTGGAATGACGCAACGGCGTCGACGAATCGCGACATTTCGTCTATATCGTGTTTGATGGAAAGGAAGTTGGCCTCGAACGGCGAGGGCGATATATAGAAATTGTGCGCAAGCATGTGTCTGAAGAACCGGGCAAACTGTTCGCGGTCAGTCTTTTTCGCATCCTGGAACGAGCGTACGGACTTTACGCCGAAAAACAGCGAAAACATGCTTCCCGCACGGTTCAGCGTGATATCTCTATTGCGCAGACTCTTTCTGAGTATAAGCATAAAGGACGACATTCTTGCCTCCAGTTCATAGTAGAAACCTCCCTCGGACAGCTTTTGCAGCGTAGCGATACCGGCGCACATGGCCACGGAATTACCCGAAAGCGTCCCCGACTGGTATACGTCGCCTTCGGGCGCAAGCATATCCATGATTTTCGCGCGTCCGCCAAAAGCGGCCGACGGGAATCCGCCGCCGACTATCCTGCCGATAATCGTCATGTCGGGCACGATTCTGAATACATGCTGCGCTCCGCCGGCGGAGAGTCTGAAGCCGGTAATCATTTCGTCGAAGATAAGAAGCGAGCCGTAACGTATCGTAATTTCACGCAGAAAAGATAAAAAGCCCGTCAACGGAAATATAACGCCCATATTGGCCGGTACAGGCTCGACGATTACGGCCGCGATTCTTCCGCCCTGCGAGCGAAACAGCCGCTCGACGGCTTCAAAGTCGTTGAACGGAATGCTGATCGTAGAAGCGATAAAACCGCCCGGCACGCCTGCCGACGATGATTTCCCAAGCGTTGCCACGCCCGACCCGGCCGAGACGAGAAGTTGATCGGCATGTCCGTGATAGCATCCGTCGAATTTAACGATTACGTCGCGATGCGTATATGCGCGCGCAACTCGCAGGGCGCTCATCACGGCTTCGGTGCCGGAGTTGACGAAGCGCACTTTTTCCATGCTTGGAATATGCTGGTTGACGAGTTGTGCAAGTCTGGTTTCATATACCGTCGGAGCGCCGTAGCCTGAGCCCCGGTCAACGGCCGCATGAACAGCCTCAACGACAGCCGGATGATTATGCCCCAGTATAAAAACTCCCCACGAGAGACAGAAGTCCGTAAAGCAGTTACCGTCGATATCGAAGAGCCGGACATCTTTGGCATGATCTATAAACAGCGGCGTTTCGCCGATACCCTGTAAAGCCCTGACGGGACTGTTCACCCCGCCAGGTATGAATTTTTTAGCCTCAAACCATGCTTTACGGGAAGCCTTGCGATCGAATCTCATGCAGATTGTATAATGTTGATATGAAGCGGTCTATGCTATCACAGCGATGATTATTGTTTCATTCCACGGGCCGGGCTGATTACGCGAGTTGACCCAGCGAAAGCGGTAGTATACAGTTTTACCCACGTCGGAAAGCGGATAGTCGACGATAAGCGGCGAGCGTGTCGAGAAATTGACATAGCTCCATTCGCTGTCGTCAACCGGCGGAGCGCCGCCGACCTTGTGCCATACTTCGAAGCCATGCACCTGCGGCGGTTTTCTACGGCCGGTAAGTTTGCCGTCCTTTACAGTAATAATATGGCGCAGGTGTATGGAGAAATCTATTTCGCCTATCGGCATTTCGGTCGGGATACGTGGCGGAGTGGGCTTCGTGTCATGAATAGGCAGTCCCATACTTTCGCGATCGCCGTTCGTAACCAGAGAATTGTACTGCAAATGCTCCTTTACGAACTGTCGTATTACCGTCTTTAGCGAGTCTCGCGCTTCGTCTTTTTCAAGTACGTCGACTTTCCCCCGGTTCGGGTCCTGAGCTTTAGAATAGGCGTCTGAGTAGACGCCAAACAACGTTTGAATGGGTTCGAAAATTTCTTTGCTTATTCCCCATGCAAGCAGGTGCAATTCTGCGTAGATGATAAGTTTTTGCACCCATTCTAAAAATTTTCCGTCTTTACGCGGAATGTAATCTTTATTTGCCATTGTCTGTTAGTTTTAAAGAAGTAGTTAATAATCTAATTTATAAAGTAATATCTTTTAAATAATGTTTCCATAAACTGATACCGGGTTTATTCCCTCCAAAGTTTCGTTGTATACCCCCAAAGTTTGGTTGTGCACTCCCAAAGTTTCGTTGTGTACCCCCAAAGTTTGGTTGTGCACCCCCAAAGTTTCGTTGTGTACCCCCAAAGTTTGGTTGTGCACTCCCAAAGTTTCGTTGTGCACTCCCAAAGTTTCGTTGTATACCCCCAAAGTTTCGTTGTACACCCCTAAAGTTTGATTGTACACTCCCAAAGTTTGTTTGTCCAATCCCGAAAGGTGGTTGCACGCTATCGAAACACGACAGCGCGCAACCTGAACTTGACTTTGAGAATGTTTAATTATAAAGTTTTCATCGAAGCGATTTAACACAGAGCAGCCTGTATTCGAGAATGAATCCCGAACGGGGCGTATTGCGTTATAATGTAATTTATATCCCATTTCTTCGAAAAATTATTCACGCGGCAAATATAAGGACTAATTTTGTTCCGGCAAAAAATAAATGCGATTTTTTTTAAAATAATTGATACAGTGGCGCATTTTTATTTTTTATTAAGATTTTTGGACTGAAAGAAACAGGAATACCGCTAAAAACGATATGGTCAGGGCGCGGCTCATGATATATTAGAACTCTGATTAAAAGGTATAGACAGCGATTCAAAGGGAATATGTTGTGTGCAATATGATTTTGCGATATTATTCTACCGGGTTGCTTCACTCTTCAGATTTATAATAACGGGGATACCGTTGTTATAAGCAATCACATCCTACGTCATTGCGAACGAAGTGAAGCAATCCGGCGGACTGACAGTAAGCAAATAACGAATGTTTTGAACGAAATCTGTTTATCGTGTTGTGGTCGGGTTCCTGATTGCCTGACAGCCACATAAATAAAATTTTGAGATAGCCCCGTCCGACGTCATCCTTCAACGGCTTGCCGCCATATTCTCCTCATAGTATCTGCACCAGGGCGTCAGTCCGCACGCTTCGCATCTCGGTTTGCGAGACAGGCATACGTACCTGCCGTGCAGTATCAGCCAGTGATGCGCCCTGGGAATAAGGCTTTCGGGGATATGACGCACCAGTTCCCTTTCCGTAGCCAGCGGCGTTCTGCTGTTGTCCGTCAGCCCGATGCGGTTCGATACGCGAAACACGTGCGTATCGACGGCCATGGCCGGCATGTCGAAAACCACGGATGCTATCACGTTGGCTGTCTTGCGTCCGACGCCCGGCAGTTTCTGCAACTCGTCTACGTCCGAAGGCATGCGCCCGCCGTAGTTCGAAACGAGTTTCCGTGCCATCCCTACCAGGTGTTTTGCCTTGCTGTTCGGGTACGATACGCTTTTAATATATTCATAAACCGCTTCGGGCGTGGATGCCGCCAGCGTTTCGGGCGTCGGAAACGCGTCGAACAGGGCGGGCGTAAGCATGTTCACCCGCCTGTCCGTACACTGGGCGGACAGGATGACGGCAATCAGCAACTGAAACGGGTCTGAATAGCGCAACTCGGTCTCTGCCACGGGCACGTTCCGACCAAACCAGTCGATGATGCCGTCGTATCGCTCTTTCTTCTGCATGGCGGGCTTGTCAGTAGGCCGCTTCGAACTGTTTCAGGAAACGGATATCGTTCTCGAAAAACATGCGGATGTCTTTCACCTGATATTTCAGATTCGTGATACGTTCGATTCCCATTCCTATCGCATAGCCCGAATAGACCTTGCTGTCGATGCCGCAGTTTTCGAGCACGTTCGGGTCTACCATTCCGCAGCCCAGAATTTCCACCCATCCGGTATGTTTGCAGAACGGGCATCCTTTGCCTTTGCACAGGTTGCAACTGATGTCCATCTCGGCGCTCGGCTCGGTGAAGGGGAAAAACGACGGCCGCAGACGAATGTCAGTATCCGCGCCGAACATTTCTCTGGAAAAGAACATCAGCGCCTGTTTCAGATCGGCAAACGAAACGTCCGTATCCACATAGAGCGCCTCCACCTGATGAAAGGCGCACAGGGCACGGTAGGAGATGGCCTCGTTGCGATAAACGCGCCCCGGGCAAATGATGCGGAGAGGCGGTTGCCGGCGTTCCATCACGCGCGTCTGCACCGACGAGGTATGCGTCCGCAGCAATATGTCGGGGTTGTGCCGGATGAAAAACGTATCCTGCATGTCGCGCGCAGGATGGTCTTCGGCAAAATTGAGCGACGAGAAGACATGCCAGTCATCTTCTATTTCAGGGCCTTCGGCGATACTGAATCCCAGACGCCCGAAGATGTCGCAGATTTCCTTCTTCACGATGGACAGGGGATGGCGTGTTCCTGCGGACACGGGATAGGCCGTGCGCGTCAGGTCGGGCAGGTCGTCGCCCGTGTGCGACGCCTCGAAAGACGCTTTCAGGGCATTGATTTTATCCTGAGCCGCGTTTTTCAGTTCGTTCAGCCGCATACCCACTTCACGTTTCTCTCCGCCGGCGACGTCGCGAAAATCGTTCATCAGGGCAGATATTGCGCCCTTTTTACTCAAATATTTAATTCTAAGCGCTTCCAGTTCTTCCGCGCTGTTCGCTGTGAGGTTCTTGATTTCCTCCAGCAGTGCATTAATACGTGCAATCATTTTTATCTGCAATTTATTTCGGGAACAAAAGTATGAAAAAATAATAATTTTCGTACCTTTGCCACATAAAAAAATAAGAGTTGCTTCCAAATGGAAATACTGATTATTCTCGGACTGATTTTGCTTAACGGCATCTTGTCCATGTCTGAAATCGCTTTGATTTCAGCGCGTAAGACACGTCTTGAGATTGAACTCAAGAAAAAAAGAAGCGCTGCGCAAACGGTGCTGGATCTTGCCGGCAATCCCGACAAATTTCTTTCGACCATCCAGATCGGGATTACTCTGATCGGGATATTGACGGGTTTGTTTTCGGGCGAAGCTTTTGCGGGAGACCTTGCGCTGCTGCTCGACAAAATTTCGTGGCTTTCACCTTATGCGCTGACGGTTTCAAAATTTATCATTGTCGTGATCGTGACGTATCTCACGCTGGTGCTCGGCGAACTGGTGCCCAAGCGCATCGGGCTGGGTTTTGCGGAAAAAGTTGCCATGCTGGCAGCCAAACCGATGAACGTGTTGTCGGCGGCCGCTTCGCCGATTGTCTGGATACTGTCGAGAAGCACGTCGATGACGGTAAAACTGCTGGGACTCGAAGGGACGGGAAACGGCAAGGTGACGGAGGAAGAAATCAAGGCAATTGTGAAGGAGGGTTTTGACGACGGCGAAGTGCAGGAAGTCGAGCATGACATTGTAGAACGCGTATTTACACTGGGCAACCGCGACGCAGGCTCGATTATGACCCACAAAAGCGAGGTAGTCTGGATGGACATCCGCGACAGTCGGGAAACAGTCCGCGAGCGGGTGAAGGAAAACCTGTTCAACGTGTATCCTGTGGCATCGGAAAAGTTCGACAACATCGTGGGCGTCGTCTACCTGAAAGATCTGTTCGGACGGATTGACGCGCCCGACTTCACGCTGTCGCAGGTGATGCGCCCCGCACAGTTCGTGCCCGAAGACCAGAGCGTGTACAATACGCTGGAACAGTTCAGGAAAGCGCATGTCAAGTACGGACTGGTCACGGACGAGTTCGGAGGGATACAGGGCATCGTCACGCTGACAGACATCATGGAAGCGCTGATAGGACAAGTGCTCGACAGCGACGAAGAACCGGAAATCAGAGAACGGGCTAACGGCGGCTGGTTAGTCGACGGACAGTATTCGTTCTACAACTTTCTCGAATATTTCGACATGGAAGACCTGTATGTCGAAAACGATTATAACACGTTGAGCGGGCTGATTCTGGACATATTGAAAAGCGTGCCCGGGACGGGCGACACCCTCGTCTGGCAGGACTTCAAGTTCGAAATCGTGGATATGGACAGGGCGCGTATCGACAAGGTGCTCGTCAAAAAAATACATTAGCCCGCAGAAGAGTCCTGAATCTTTGAACAGTCAGAATCATGCCAGCCCGTCGATTTCCTTTAACCACAGCGCCGCGGAAGCATCGCTGGGCATGCGCCAGTCGCAGCGCGGCGAGAGGCTGACGGAGCCGACCTTGGGGCCGTCGGGCAGGCAGTTGCGCTTGAACTGCTGCGTGAAGAAGCGACGGAAAAACACGCTCATCCATTTCTTGATGACGTCTTTTGTGTATTTCTTCCTGAACGCCTTCTGCGCAAGGAAATATATTTTCGACGGCGAAGCGCCGTAGCGCATGAAGTGATAAAGGAAGAAATCATGCAGTTCATAAAAACCTATCAGTTCTTCCGTTTTCTGGCTGATGGAGCCGTCTTTGTCTGCCGGGATCAGTTCGGGGCTGATGGGCGTATCCGCAATATCGAGCAGCGTCGTCCGGATTTCGCCGTCGACCCTGTGCTTTGCAACCCATTCGACCAGGTATCGCACCAGCGTTTTGGGGATCCCTGCATTGATGGCATACATGGACATGTGATCGCCGTTGAAGGTAGTCCATCCCAGCGCCAGTTCCGACAGGTCGCCCGTGCCGACCACCAGTCCGTTGAGTTTGTTTGCCAGGTCCATCAATATCTGTGTGCGTTCACGTGCCTGAGCGTTTTCGAAGGTGGCGTCGTGTGTTGCGCCGTCGTGCCCGATATCGCTGAAGTGCTGTCGGCAGGCGTCGACGATGGATATTTCCTTCAGCGTGACGTCCAGCGAGCGAATCAGCTGGATGGCATTACCCCGGGTGCGTTCCGTCGTGCCGAAGCCGGGCATCGTCACGCCGGTGATTTGCCTGCGCGGTATCTTTAGCGCATCGAACGTCATGGCAGTCACGAGCAGCGCCAGCGTCGAATCCAGGCCGCCCGACACGCCGACAACGGCTGCCTGCAACTGCGCATATTCCATCCGGCGCGCCAGCGCGTGTACCTGTATGCTGAAAATCTCGTTGCAGCGTTCATCGAGCGCAACGTCGGACGAGGGCACAAACGGCAACGGGTTGATGGCGCGGGCAAACGTTTGCCCGTCGCTTTCCGGCAGGCTGAACGGGATGCGAATCACAGGCCGGTTGCCGGTAAAGCGGTGCGCTTCCTGCATGAAACTGCTCGATACAAGCCTGTCGTGATGCAGACAGTCGACGTCGATCTCGCCGACGAGCAACTTCTCGCATATCGGGAAGCGTTCGGCCTCGCCCAGCAGCACGCCGTTTTCGGCAATGAATCCCTTTCCGGCAAAGACCAGGTCGGTCGACGATTCGCCGAAGCCTGCCGCCGCGTAGACGTATCCCGCGATGCAGCGCGCCGACTGCTGCTGCACGAGCGATTTCAGGTATTCGTTTTTGCCTGTCAGTTCGTTGCTTGCCGAAAGGTTGACGATGATGTTGGCGCCCTGCATGGTCAGAAGCGAACTTGGCGGGACGGGCGCCCACAAGTCTTCGCATATCTCGATGCCAACCGTCGCTTTTTCGCCGGCAAACAGCATGTTTGTCGAGACGGGATAGTCGTTGCCGTTGAGCGTCACCCGGTCTGTCTGCAGTTCGCTGCCCGACGCAAACCATCGCCGTTCCTGATATTCCCTGCTGTTGGACATGCAGGTCTTGGGGACGAAGCCCAGCACTTTCCCTTTCTGGAATACGGCGGCGGCGTTCACCATTCTGCTGCCGACGATCAGCGGCATCCCCACGATGCAGAGCGTTTCGATGCTGCGCGTCCGCCGCGTCAGTTCAAACAGCGCCGCCACGGCCTGCTGCTGCAAGCTGTCCTGCGCGAAGAGATCCATGCACGAATATCCTGTAATGGAAAGTTCGGGGAAAACGACAATCCGGGCATCCTGCATCGCCGCCTTGCACAACAGGTGCTCAATCTGTTCGATGTTGTATTCGCAGTCCGCCACCTGCAGGAGCGGGATGGCAGCGGCTACTCTGACAAATCCGTGTATCATATAGTCTTATTTTGTTTATATCCGTTGTTTTCTGAAACCGTGCAAATATAAAATGTTTTTTTGAGATGTGCAATCTTTGCATTATGCATTCCGTCATTCAAATAACAGCTTGTGCTACGGGAATGGCTGTCCTTTTCGGACAAATTCCCAGATAATGATTCCTGCAGCAACGGCGACGTTGAGAGAATGCTTCGTACCGAATTGGGGAATCTCGATGCAGCAGTCGGACAGGTCGACGATTTCCTGCTGCACGCCTTTCACTTCGTGTCCGAGAATGAGGGCGTATTTTTTGTCGTTTTCGGGTGCGAAATCGTTCGGCGAGATGCTGCCTTCGGCCTGTTCGAGGGCGCAGATTACGTATCCTTCATCTTTCAGCCGGCGCAGGGCGTCGCGCGTGTCGGCAAAGTAATGCCATTCGACGGAGTCTTCCGCGCCGAGCGCCGTTTTGCGTATTTCGGGATGCGGCGGCGTGGCGGTGATGCCGCAGAGATAGACGGCTTCGAGACGGAAGGCGTCGGCGGTGCGGAAGATGGAGCCGACGTTGTTCAAGCTCCGGACATGGTCGAGGACGACGGCGAGCGGTCGCTTCCGGCTCGTCCTGTACGCTTCGGGCGTCAGGCGGTCGAGTTCCGTGATTTTCAGTTTGCGCATCGGTCAGCGTTCGCTTATTGTGCGGACTGTCTGTATCAGTTCGTTGGCGAGCGCTTCGGCTTCGGCCATCGTACGGGCTTCGGAGTAGATGCGGATAACGGGTTCGGTATTGCTTTTGCGCAGATGCACCCATTTGTCGGGGAAGTCGATTTTTACGCCGTCGATGTCTGTTATTTCATGCCCTGCGAAACGTGCTTTCACGGCGCGGAGGGTGGCGTCCACATCGACGTCCGGCGTGAGTTCGATTTTTTTCTTGGTGATGAAGTATGACGGATAAGTTGCCCGCAGGTCGCTTGTTTTCATGCGTTTTTTTGCCAGGTGCGTAAGAAAGAGCGCGATGGCCACGAGGGCGTCGCGTCCGTAGTGGCTGGCGGGATAAATCAC
>JAIRLL010000373.1 GCA_031259505.1 Tannerella sp. | reverse complement strand
AATTTTAGCCCCTGAAAATTTATCAACATAAAAAAGACTTTGTATCATGAGAATCAAAAGGCTTAAAATGGGAATGATAGGCGGCGGAAGCACCGGTTTTATCGGCGCAATACATTTGCGGGCTGCCTTAATGGAGAATCATGTGGAATTGACTTGCGGCTGTTTCAGTACGAACCCGGAAGTCTCGAAAAGTTCGGGACGCGCATATCTGTTGCCCGACGAGAGGATTTATTCCACATATCATGAAATGTTCGAACGCGAGATGCAGTTGCCCGAAGCGGAACGGATGGACTTTGTGACCATCGTCACGCCCAACCACCTGCATTTCGAACCGGCAATGATGGCGCTCGAAAGAGGGATACACGTCGTGCTCGACAAGCCGATGACCTTCTCGCTCGACGAAGCCAAAGCATTGCAGAAGAAAGTGGAAGAGACCGGACTGACGCTGGCGTTGACACACGTCTACACCGGCTATCCGGCCGTAAAGGAAATGAAGGCGCGCATTGCAAGAGGCGACTTCGGCAAACTGCGCCGGCTCTACGTCGAATATCCGCAGGGCTGGTTGTCCGAGCGCATCGAACTGCAGAGCGGCAACAACGCCGGATGGCGCACCGACCCGAAGCAATCCGGCAAGGCCGGCTGTATCGGAGACATCGGTACGCACGCATGGCACCTGAGCGAATACGTCACCGGCCAGAAAGTAACCGAGCTTTGCGCCGAACTCAGCACCTTTGTCCCCGGACGCCCGATTGACGACGACGGCGCCGCCTTCCTCCACTACGACGGCGGATTGAAAGGCGTACTGACCGCCTCGCAAATCGCCGTCGGCGAAGCCAACTGCATCAACATCCGCATCTACGGCGAAAAGGGCGGACTGGAATGGCATCAGATGGACCCCAACAGGCTTAAACTCAAATGGAGCAACCGGCCGGAAGAACTGATCCACATCGGCGGAAACACCTTCCTCGGCCCCGAAGCCCTTTGGGACGTACGTACCCCGGCCGGACACCCGGAAGGGTTTATCGAAGCCTTTGCCAACATCTACCGCAATTTCACCCTCACTGTCCTCTCAAAACGCCGCGGCGAACAGCCCTCCAAAGACATGCTGGACTTTCCCGACGTGTACGATGGCGTCCGCGGCATGCAGTTCATCGAAACAATGGTGAAGGCCGGATGGAACAGCGAAGTGAAATGGCAGCCCTGGATCGACTGAGTCGCCGGACTGCCCATACGCTACTGTGTACAGCATGATTTTGTGCATAAAACAACAGCTCAAAAATCAAATATTCAAGAACTTGAGACATGCGCATCAATGCACGGAATCATGTAGTGCACAGTATAAATGACGATTTGGCGATAAATTAAAATAAATTTTTTGTATTTTTTTTCGTCGAAACAAAGCGTGGAATGACGAAAAAAGCGTACTTTTATTGCCGGATTTTGAAACGTACATTATTATATATGCAACATAAAATATATACTTACACGCAAAAACCTAAGAAAAAACGAAGTAAGTTCATCTTTGGAGCCGGGCTGCTGACAGGTGTGATTGGGTTCGCTTCTCTGTATCAGGTGACAGTCTATTTTTCCACGGACGAATCGTGTATGATGTGTCATGTACACCCGCATGTGGAAAAAAGCTGGCTGCTTTCAACACACGTGAACAACCGCAGTGGAGTAAAAGTGCACTGCGTAGACTGTCATTTGCCGCCAAAACATCAGACAGTAAATCATTATATGGCCAAAGCCGGCCTGGGCATCAAGGATGTATGGGGTTTCCTGACAAAAGACAGCGCAGATTTCAGATGGGAAATGAAATCGGAACTGGAGCACGCCGTGAAATATATCCCCAACGAATCCTGTAAGGAATGTCACCAGAACCTCTTCCCCGCAGGCATTACGGACGACGGCATCACCGCCCACCTCTATTACGAAGAGAACGAGGCGAAGTTAGATCTGCAATGCATCAGTTGCCATCTGGACGTTGGGCACTACAACCCGAACTACAAACATGGCAAGATGACAGGCATCCCCGGACTGAGCGAAAATTCTAACAGCGAGGGTATCCTCTTCGACAGGGCGACCGAAGTCACAACGTTTGCCAACTATACCGAGCATATTCCGGGCACATCGGTATCATTCAATATGATAGCCATTCCGGGCGGTACGTTCCGCATGGGCAGTACGGATAAGGAAGATTTCCACAAACCCGACGAATCGCCCGTGCGCGAAGTCACCGTCAGCCCATTCTTTATGGCCGAAATAGAAACGACGTGGGAGCAGTTCTGGGCCTTCTATGCCAACACGATGAGTGAAGGACGCACGCCGCCCGAAAAAGTCTACGCGAACAACAGTAACCCGAACGTGGATGCCATTTCCGGCCCGACACCGCCCTTCGGCCTTCCCGATCAGGGTTGGGGCTTCGGCAACCGCCCGGCCATTACGATGACGCACTACGCCGCCGAAACGTTCTGCCAGTGGCTGTCGAAGAAAACGGGCAAGAAATACCGTCTGCCGACCGAAGCCGAATGGGAATACGCTGCGCGAGGCGGAACGGAAACGCCCTACTTCTTCCCCGGAAAACCGAAAGATTTTTCCGACCAGGGATTCTGGCGCAAATTCTTCGCCGCAAAAACCGACAGCATCAGCGCCTACGTGATTTACGCCAAAAACAGCCTGAACAGAACGCAGGAACCCTCCTCGGTAAAAGCCAATCTCTACGGACTGAAAAACATGCTGGGAAATGTAATGGAATACTGTGCAGACAAATACGATCCTGAAGCGTATGGCAAAAGCGGCGAGAACGTGACAAACCCGCTGGTGACCGAAGGCGAAGAGTGGGTCGTACGCGGAGGAAACTACACTTCCGACGCAGCCGACGTCCGCGCGGCTGCCCGCAACTGCAGCCGTCACGAAGCATGGCTGAAAACCGACCCGCAGCAACCTAAAAGCATCTGGTGGTATTCCGACATGCGAGGTATCGGATTCCGGGTTGTCTGCGAAACGAACGAACTAACTCAATCGAAATAAACAATTATTTATTATTTAAAATTCAAACGTCATGAAAAAAGAAAGTATTAACAGAAGAACTTTTTTGAAAAGCACGGCAATGGCCGGTGCACTGGGCGCCATGGGAACAGGGAGCGCCGCTGTATTTACATCATGTAGCGGAGGCGCCAACGCTTCGGCCAACGTGCCTCTTAAGGAACCGGGAACATATTATGTGCCTGATCTGGTAGATTTTGCAACAGACGGTAAAGAGTTGAAAGCCGGCGTTATCGGTTGCGGTGGACGCGGCTCCGGCGCGGCGATCAACTTTTTGAACGCAGCCAACGGCGTGACAATTACTGCCCTGGGCGACACTTTCAAAGACAGGGTAGACGATCTGGCCGGCAAATTGAAAAGCGAAAAAAACATCGACATCCCGGCAGACAGGCGCTTCAGCGGATTAGATGCCTACAAGCAGGTTATTGACAGTGGAGTAGATGTCGTCATCGTGGCAACTCCCCCCAATTTCCGTCCGATTCATTTCCAGTATGCAGTGGAAAAGGGAGTACATTCATTCCTCGAAAAACCGCTTTGCGTAGACCCCGTGGGCTATCGTACCCTCGTGGCGGCCGCCAGACAGGCCACCGTAAAGAATCTGTGTGTCGTAACCGGTACGCAGCGTCACCACCAACGCAGCTACGTGGAATCCTACAAGCTGATTATGGACGGCGCCATCGGCGAAATCACCGGAGGCACGGTATGGTGGAACGGCGGTATGCTGTGGTACAAAGACCGCCAGCCCGGATGGTCGGACTGCGAATGGATGATCCGCGACTGGGTGAACTGGATATGGCTGTCGGGCGACCACATTGTGGAACAGCATGTGCATAATCTGGATGTTCTGACCTGGTTTACAGGATTGAAACCGAAGAGCGCCGTAGGCTTCGGCTCGCGCCAGCGTCGCGTCACGGGCGACCAGTTCGACAATTTCAGCATCGATTTCGAAATGGAAAACGGCATCCACGTACACAGCATGTGCCGCCAGATACACGAAACGGTCAGCAACGTGAGCGAATTTCTCCAGGGAACGAAAGGCTCATGGTCTACCACCGACGGCACTGTGATCAAGGATTTGAAAGGCAATGTGGTATGGAAATATGACGGCGAAGCCGAACGCGCCAGCTACAAGCAAACCGACCCCTACACGCTGGAACACGTCAACTGGATCAACCATATCCGCAGCGGAAAACCGATCGAACAGGCATCCGAAACGGCCGTAGCCAACATGGCCGCCATCATGGGACGCGAATCGGCATACACCGGAGTGAAAGTAACATGGGACGAAATGACAGCTTCCACGCTTGATCTCTATCCGAAAGACATTGATCTCAAGAACAGGATGAGCACCAACGGATTCGGCGCAGGGAAAGAATTCAAGTTGCATGACTTTATTCATATTCCGGGCAAACCCCAGGGTAACCAGACACGTTAAAGCCATGGTATTGGACAGAAGAAACTTTTTAAAGGCGACCGCCGCAACAGTCGGCGGCGCCGCCCTGTCCGCTTGCGGAGGAACCAAGGAAAAAAGTTGCTGCAAAGACGGCGAAGGCGCCTGCTGCAAAGGCAAAGATGTGAAACTGAACATATCCTTTCAGGAAGGAACGCCTCCGGGCACAAACCTGAATGAGAAGTTCGACTTCATGGAAAGTCTGGGCGTCGTCGGGTTCGAGCCGGGCGGGCGGGGACTTGCCGGGCGCGTGCAGGAAATCGGGGATGCACTGAGCGGGCGCAATATCAAGGTAAGCGCCATCTGCGCAGGATTTTCCGGGTTTATCCTTTCGGAAGAAGAAAAGGTGCGTCAGGAATGTATCGACACGATGCACGAGATCATTACTGCTGCAGGCGAACTCGGCTCGACGGGCGTCATCATCGTGCCGGCCTTCAACAGCCAGACGCCGGTTAAACCGCACACGCAGGCCACGCGCGATTTCCTCTGCGAACAGTTCGATGCGCTCGGCACGTTTGCCGTTCAGCACAATACAACCATTATCCTCGAACCCCTCAACCGTGAGGAAGCATTCTATCTGCGTCTCCTGGCCGATGCCGCGTCGATCTGTCGCGACATCAACAATCCGGGCGTCAAGTGTCTGGGTGATTTCTGGCACATGACGAGAGAAGAAACGTCCGACCTGGGCGCGTTTATCTCGGCAGGCGAATACCTGCAACACGTGCACATCGCCAGTCGCAAACGACGCTCGATGCCGGGCGAAGACGGCGATGCCGACAATTACGTGGACGGGTTCAAAGGATTGAAACACATTGGCTACGACAAATACGTCAGTTTCGAATGCGGCTGCCGGAGCGAAGACCGTGCGGCTACCGTCACTGCCGCCGTCAAACTGATGCGCGACCAGTGGGAACAGGCATAAATTTAGCGATGCCGTGGACCGTATCGTTGAAATAGCCAATTTCAAACAGACCGACAGGGCGGAGATACTTGCTTCGCTGCTGAGAGGAGAAGGCATCTCGTGTTATGTCCGTAACGGAATAAGCAGTAACGTCTTTGGCGGCGGAGTGGATATCGGCGCCAAAGTCGAACTGCTGGAAAGCGATGTGCCCCGCGCACTCGAAATCATGAAAGCATACGACTATCCCCTACCCGACGAAATTCTGCTGTCCGATTACAAAGGCGATGATTCGACGCTGGCAAATCGCGTTACCTTTCTGCGCAAATTTCCGCTCGAGACGCAGATTGTCATCGTCATCATACTGATACTCGGACTGCTGGCGCTGCTGATTTACGTCGGTTCCATCTTGTCTTCACATGGCGCGGCGTAGAATCACGAACACGCAGGCGGCGTGCATCATACTGCTCTGGTGTTTATTATGCTACATGCTTCTGGCTTATAGCCGGACGGTTGATTTCTACACGGTTTTCGTCATTGTGGCCTCGGGTGTGACTGTCTTCGTCCCGCTCTATAAAAACCGGAAACGGAAATAAATAACCGGAAACAGAATTCCATAATTTTCAGAATTAACATATTTGTAAATCCTGAAATTATGGGAAGCGAAATAAATAAGATATAACGAATAAATAAAATTCCGATAAAAAGTCGCGCAG
>JAIRLL010000331.1 GCA_031259505.1 Tannerella sp. | reverse complement strand
GACATCAAAGCGCCCGAAGTGATTCTGCGAAACGAAAAACGCATGTTGCAGGAAGCCGTCGACTCTCTGTTTGATAATTCCCGCAAGTCAAGCGCAGTAAAAACCGATGCCAACCGGCTGCTGAAATCCCTGTCCGACAGTCTGAAAGGAAAGCAGGGCCGTTTCCGGCAGAACTTGCTGGGAAAACGTGTAGACTACTCCGCGCGCTCGGTTATCGTCGTAGGACCCGAACTGAAAATGCACGAATGCGGTCTGCCAAAAGACATGGCGGCGGAACTGTACAAACCCTTTGTCATTCGCAAACTGATTGAGCGCGGCATCGTGAAAACCGTCAAATCAGCCAAAAAGATAGTAGATCGTAAAGAACCGGTCGTATGGGATATTCTGGAATATGTGATGAAAGGCCATCCCGTCCTGCTGAATCGCGCTCCGACGCTACACCGCCTCGGCATTCAGGCCTTTCAGCCGAAACTGATTGAAGGCAAGGCCATTCAGTTGCACCCGCTGGCTTGTACGGCATTCAATGCCGACTTTGACGGCGACCAGATGGCTGTTCACTTGCCGCTTGGCAACGAGGCTATTCTCGAAGCTCAGATGCTGATGCTGGCTTCGCACAATATCCTCAATCCCGCCAACGGCGCGCCGATCACCGTCCCTTCTCAGGACATGGTACTCGGGCTGTACTACATTACCAAACTCCGCCCCGGAGCAAAAGGCAGCGGACTGGTATTTTACGGTCCCGAAGAAGCAACCATTGCCTACAACGAGAAAGCAGTAGATACACACGCACCCATCAAGGTGTACGTCAATGATGTAGACGAGAATGGCGCCCGTGTGAAACGCATGGTCGAAACGTCCGTCGGGCGCCTGATGGTCAACGAATATGTCCCCGAAAAAGTAGGATATATTAACAGCGTATGGGGCAAAAAAGCGCTCCGCGACATTATCGGCGACGTGATAAAGACCTGTGGCGTAGCCCGTACGGCGCAATTCCTCGACGATATAAAGAATCTTGGATACTACATGGCATTCAAGGGCGGACTGTCGTTCAACCTTGCCGACGTGCTGATTCCACCCGAAAAAGACGCGCTGGTGAAAGAAGGTTATGACGAAGTCGAACAAATCACCGCCAACTACAGTATGGGATTTATCACCAACAACGAGCGTTACAACCAAATCATCGATACGTGGACGCATGTCAACAGTAAACTGTCGAAAACGCTTATCGACCAGTTAGCCGCAGACAACGAAGGCTTTAACTCCGTATTCATGATGATGGATTCCGGCGCGCGCGGTTCAAGGGAACAGATACGCCAGTTGTCCGGCATGCGCGGATTGATGGCGAAACCGCAAAAAAGCGGCGCCGAAGGCGGACAAATCATCGAAAATCCGATTTTGTCCAACTTCAAGGAAGGGCTTTCCGTACTGGAATATTTCATCTCGACGCACGGTGCACGTAAAGGTCTTGCCGATACGGCTTTGAAAACGGCCGACGCCGGATACCTGACCCGCCGCCTCGTCGACGTCTCGCACGACGTGATTATCAACGAGGAAGACTGCGGCACACTACGCGGACTGGTTTGTACCGAACTGAAAAACAACGAAGAAGTAATCGCTTCGCTCTACGAGAGAATTTTGGGTCGCGTATCGGTACACGACATCATCCACCCGATTACGGGCGAACTGCTGGTCCCGTCCGGTGAAGAAATACGCGAAGAAGCGGCAAGAAAGATACAGGATTCGCCCATCGAAAGCGTAGAAATACGGTCGGTATTGACGTGCGAATCGAAAAAAGGCGTTTGCGCCAAATGCTACGGTCGCAACCTTGCCAACGGACAGATGGTGCAAAAAGGCGAGGTTGTCGGCGTGACGGCTGCCCAGTCTATTGGCGAACCGGGCACGCAGTTGACGCTGCGTACGTTCCACGTCGGTGGTATCGCGTCCAACATCGTGACGGAAAACAGCCTTGTCACGAAATTCGCCGGCATGCTCGAAATCGACGAACTGCGTTATGTCGAATCGGAAGAAGACAGGTGCAAAGTCGTCGTCAGCCGTTTGGCCGAACTGCGCATCGTCGACCCGAACACGAAGATTGTATTGCTCACCCACAACATCCCGTACGGCTCCAAGCTGTATTTCGACAGCGGCAGTGAAGTAAAAAAAGGTGATACCATCATCGAATGGGATCCGTTCAATGCCGTGATCGTATCGGAAGTCGCCGGCAGGATTTCGTTCGAAAACATGATCGAGAACGTAACCTTTAAGATAGAAAGCGACGAGATAACAGGTTTGAAAGAAAAGATTGTCATCGAATCGAAAGACAAGACCAAAGTGCCCGTGGCTCATGTGGTAGACAGCAAGAAGAAGACACTCAAAACCTATTCGCTGCCATTGGGCGCCCACGTGGTTAAAGAAGACGGCGACGCCATCAAGACGGGCGAAGTGCTGGTGAAGATTCCGCGCGCCGTCGGTAAAACAGGCGACATCACAGGCGGTTTGCCCCGTGTGACGGAACTGTTCGAAGCGCGCAATCCCTCCAATCCGGCCGTCGTGTCGGAAATCGACGGCGAGGTAGGTTTCGGCAAAATCAAACGCGGCAACCGCGAAATCACCGTGACATCCAAGCTTGGCGAAGTAAAAAAATACATGGTGCCGCTCTCCAAACAGTTGCTGGTGCAGGAAAACGACTATGTACGCGCCGGCATGCCGCTTTCGGACGGAGCAATCACTCCGGCCGACATCCTTGCCATCAAGGGCCCGACGGCCGTGCAGGAATATATCGTCAACGAAGTACAGGACGTATACCGCCTGCAGGGCGTGAAAATCAATGACAAACATTTTGAAGTCATTGTACGCCAGATGATGCGCAAAGTCGAAATCGTCGATCCGGGCGATACGCGTTTCCTTGAGCAGCAGGTGGTCGACAAGCTGGAAGTGATGGAAGAAAACGATCGTATCTGGGGAAAAAAGGTCGTAGTCGACGCCGGCAATTCACAGACGCTGAAGGCCGGACAAATTGTGACGGCGCGGAAACTGCGCGACGAAAACAGTATGCTGAAACGCAGAGACCTGAAAATCGTTGATGCGCGCGACGCCGTCCCCGCCACGACAAACCAGATATTGCAGGGAATCACACGTGCCGCGTTGCAGACAAGCAGTTTTATGTCCGCCGCCTCTTTCCAGGAAACGACCAAGGTGCTGAACGAAGCTGCGATCAGCGGCAGAGTAGACCGGCTGGAAGGCCTGAAAGAAAACGTGATATGCGGACACCTGATTCCGGCCGGCACAGGGCAGCGTGAATTTGACAGGCTGACGGTCGGTTCCAAAGAAGAAATGGAACGCCTTTCGACTGGCAGCAGCAAGACAAGCCACATATTTGTGGAAGAAAAATAAGCCGTTGCATTTTTTCGCCGCAATAAAAAAAGAGCAATGAAGATTCTTTATTCATTGCTCTTTTTACTTAAGTGCTTTTTATACTGCGCGCGGCATGATTTTGCGAAAAGTCCTGAAACGAAGTTCGACGGCAGTCAAAGGACGCATGCCAAATGCGACAGTTTGAATTGAAAATCGGCGAAGTCAAATGCCCGAAAATATTTTCCCCGGAAAACCCGCTGTTTTGCATAAAACACTTATCTTTGCATCCTGATAAAAAGGGAAAAGAGACATGCTCAACATAAAATTCATTACGGAAAACAGAGATGAAGTCGTTCGCCGGCTGGCAAAAAAACATTTCGATGCCGGAGAAATCATTGCGAAAATCATTGAACTGGACGCCGCGCGGCGTGCTTCGCAATCGGCGCTGGAAGCAAATCTGACCGAACTGAACCGTATTTCGAAAGAAATCGGGGCGCTGATGAAAGCAGGGAAAAAGGAAGAAGCCGAAGCCGCCAGGACGAAAGTGGCGAAGATGAAAGACGCCAACAGAGAACTGGAAACGGCGAAGACACGTTCGGAGAGCGATTTGCACGAACTGTTGACGCTTGTCCCCAATCTGCCGCACGAATCCGTGCCCGAAGGCAGGAACGCCGAAGACAATGTGTGCGAAAAGACGGGCGGCTGCATTCCCGAACTGCCGGCCGACGCACTGCCACACTGGGATCTGGCAAAGAAATACGGCCTGATTGATTTCGAGACCGGCGTAAAGATTGCCGGTGCAGGCTTTCCCGTATACAGGGGATACGGCGCGCGACTGCAGCGTGCACTCGTCAGTTTCTTCCTCGACAGTGCGCGCGAGGCGGGCTATCTGGAAATCGAGCCGCCATACGTTGTCAATGCCGATTCCGGGTATGGGACAGGACAGTTGCCCGACAAGGAAGGGCAGATGTATCACGTTTCGGCCGAAAATCTCTACCTGATTCCCACCGCCGAAGTGCCCGTCACGAACATTTACCGTGACGTGATTTTGAACGAATCGGACTTGCCGATGAAAAGCGCTGCCTTTTCGGCCTGTTTCCGTCGCGAAGCAGGCTCCTACGGAAAAGATGTGCGCGGGCTGAACCGTCTGCATCAGTTCAGCAAAGTGGAAATCGTTTGCATCGACAAGCCCGAACATTCGTACCGGATGCTGGGCGAAATGGTGGATTATGTACGCACGCTGGTCGAAAAACTGGAACTGCCGTGGCGCATACTCCGTCTGTGCGGAGGCGACATGAGTTTCCTTTCAGCCCTGACGTTTGACTTCGAAGTGTTTTCCGCAGCCCAGAAACGATGGCTTGAAGTGAGTTCGATATCCAATTTCGAGAGCTATCAGGCCAACCGCCTGAAATGTCGTTACCGCACGGAAGACCGAAAGACACAGCTTTGCCATACGCTCAACGGCAGCGCGCTGGCGCTTCCGCGAATCGTGGCCGCCCTGCTGGAAAACAACCAGACGCCCGACGGCATACGCATCCCCTGCGCACTGCATCCCTACACCGGATTCGAAATAATCAAATAACCGTTCCCCTTCAGTTATTTATTTCCTTCACAAACTGCTTCAGTATGTGAAACGCCGGCGCGGCCATATCCCCGTGGTTATATCCGTCCAGTTCATACAAAAAGGACTGCGTATGACCCGACACTTTCATCATCCGCCAGAAATAGGCGTTTTCTTCATAGCGTCCCAACATTTCCATTTCGCGGTCGCCCGAGACGATAATCAGCGGCGGCGCATCGGGACGCACATGATAGAGCGGCGCAAATTCGTCGACAGTCGGCTGCGTATCTTTTATACCCTTTGTCCGGCGATAGGCATAATGGCTGACGGCCTGACCGCTGAACGGAATCAGCGCGGCAATCGAATCGGCATCCACGCCGTAGGCCTTCAGCCATTTCCTGTCCAGACCGATCATGGCGGTCAGGTAGCCGCCGGCCGAATGGCCTGCCACAAAAATACGCTTCGTGCTGCCGCCATATTTTTTTATCTCGCGAAAAACCCATGCGACGGCCGCCGCCGCATCGTCGATACACTCCGCCACGCTGCATCCGGGCATCAGGCGATAATTCACCGCCACGACGGCCAGTCCGCCGTTTTTCAACTGTTCGGGGATGAATTTCGAACCGGCAGTCAGGCCTCCGCCATGAAACCAGACCACTGTGGCAAACCCGGTTTCACGCTCAGGATAATAAATGTCCAGCTTGCACCGTTCCGGCGAACTGGCGTCGCCTTCCGTCCGGTAAGGAATATCACGGACAGTCCTGTATTCATCCTTTTCCTGTCCGGACGCCATGCCGCCGCTTAGTGCGGCAATCAGTAATAGATATGCAAATCGTTTCATAATCAAATTTATGGTTTTTGAATAATGCGGGTTGTTGTGATTGTTATTTCGTGTTTTATAGTATAGTTTTCTTTGGGACGCTTGGGACACTTGCGACGCGTGACACAAGTGTGCCGGAGACCTCGTGGGACTTGCGACACGTGTCGCAAGCGTG
>JAIRLL010000312.1 GCA_031259505.1 Tannerella sp. | reverse complement strand
GTTACAAAAACACAGGCAAAGCATCTTTACTTTCCTTATATATCCCAATGTCCCGCCGGATAATAACGGTTCGGAGAGAGCGCTTCGAAATGTCAAAGTAAAAACGAAAGTCTCCGGTCTGTTCCGAAATCCTGAGGGAAAAGGCGCTGAACGGTTTGCCAGGATTCGTTCGGTTATTGATACAACTATCAAAAACAAGCAGGATGTTTTCTTTGCTTTGAAATGTCTGGCTAATATTCAAATTACGAATAGTACCTGAGTAGTTACCCAGAATATAATCCGCTCCTCTCTCTATGATTTGTGAGGCAATCTCCTTTTGGCAACCCATAGCATCTATGGTAACAATGCAACCTTTCAGCGCCAGCGCTTCCAACAGGCGGAGAATGGCAGTGATCTCTTTGCTTTTTTCTTCCACCTTTTGAGACAGCCCCATCCCGTCACGGTCGCTTCGTTTCAGGACTTTTTGCAAAATAATGCCGTGCGCAGTATATATAAGCCGTAAACAGTTATTTCCTGTCTCGAACTCAGGTTAATAAACGAGCGCCTGCCACACGGGCAACTGTAATCCTGAACCGTCTCTTCCCCCGTCATTCAACCCTGCACGTCAGTGGCGCTTTCAGGCCGGTCGACAGTTTGTAGTGAACTTCCGCCGCGCCGATTTTCAGTTTCGAGCGGATTTTTATCGGCAGATGATTCTCGTCGTCGCCTATCCATATTTCCGTGGCCGATTTGGTCTGTTCGAAAGCCTCGTCGTAGATTTCGACCGTGAAATGGTGCGTGCGGTATTTGCGGCGTTCACGTTCCACGACGGCATGCCCGCGATAAGTACAGGCGATATTCACAAGGTCGCGTCCGATAGCCACTTTGGGCGTCACGCGGTCGCCCGTGCGGAAGTTGTTCCAGTCCAGTGTGCGCAGGTAAAATACGAGGCCGAACATGTCGAACACGTGTCCCGACGGCGAAATCAGCGTGGTGTCGATTTTCGTCACCGTCGGCGTGTAGCGGCGCGAGTGAATCGCAGTCCGGTTGCCCAAGCATGAAAACGTCAGTTCGTCCGTCAGAAAGTAATCGCCTTCGTCCGCATATTTTACGGCGGAAAGCAGCGTGAAATCGGGCGCGTAGCGGCAAATCAGGGTATCCCGCATTTTGTATATGACATCGAAAAAACGGGTAGTGGCGAAGCTCATCCGGTAGTACGACGAGCCTGCGCTGTCGCCCGTTGCGTCGAACGACAGACGGGCTTCGCCGGCGCGCGGCATCAGGACGCCCCATTTGAAACAGACCTCGTAGACCGTTTCCTCGCCGTGATTCAGCGACATGACTTCGGGACGGTATGCCTGCGCCATCCCTGTGGCCGGAGAAAGCAGGCTGATGGCAAATACGGCCGAACGCATCGCGCGCCTAAAAACCAATTCCGCCAAACGGACTGTTCGACGACCCCGACTGCTGCTGTCGTCCTTCCTGCCTGTAATCGCGTTTTTTTCTTGTGACATCTTTCGGTTTATTTTTCGTTATATCCGGCGGCTTCTGACGTCCGGCGGGTGTCGCACGCGGCAGCCAGTTTTCCTCGATCTCGAAATTGGCCGGTATCTCGTAAACCCGCGGAGCGTACCACACGGTTTCGGGCTGCCTTTTCTCCGCATAGCTGCCCGTGTCCCAGACGCCGTTGCCGTTCGTGTCTTCTATCAGGCGCACGTAGTATTTGTCCGGCTTCAGGTTGGTGAAAATCGCCCAGCCTTCACGCACTTTCGACTTCCGTACGGGGGCGTCGCCGGCATTCAGCAATTCGACAAACGCCGGCCCCTCGATACCTTCCACATTGAGATACAGGTCGCCGTAGCTGTCTTTCGGTTTGATTTGAATCGCCATGCGGGAGGCATCGTTCCACTTGCCGTAGATGCTGTATATCTGTGCCGAGTCGATGGTCAGACGGAACTGTTCTTCGTATTTGAACGGTCGTATCAGATAATATTTCAGCATGTCGACGCTGTCCTGCCGCAGTATGAAGCCGGCCGGAAGCCAGAGCGTGTCCTGTTTCTGTTCGAGCACGAAGACGGAAGAATCGAGATTCGCAACCGGCTCGTCGAAAGCGACGGTAAGCGTGTCGAACACTTCCATCCGGGTGGTGGCATTGATTTGCATCGAAAGAAACCGGACAGGTTCCGGCTCGTTGCCCCGTGCCCTCCTCGACCTTGCGCCGGCGGCCTGGCGGCGCATGGAGAGATGCACCGTGTCGGTCTGCGGACGCAGGATATTGAGCGAATCGCTCTTCAGGTACGACACTTGCAGGTGCAGCGTATCGCGGTTGTAGACGAGCGAGTCGGTGATCCAGTACTGCAGCGAGGCGCTGCTTTCGCCGCGCCGGACGAGATACCAGTCGCCCGAAGGCGGCGGTTCGTCCGTCAGCGACAGCCGTGGCAACGTGTCCGCCGGAGCATTGAAATTGAGCGTGAACAGGTGCTTTTCCGTACGTTCGGGACGAAGCATGTACTGACGCCGGAAGTCTTCTCTGAAAAGTCGCAGCGTCACGTCGTCGGGCATGAAATGCGTGTATTCGACCGTTCGGACGGTATCTATCGTGAGGCTGTCTTTCCAGATGGTATCCTGGCGCAGGCGCAGTTCGAAGGAGGGGGTGATGATGGAGTCGTGAAAAGCGATTTCTTCGCCCGGCTGGTCGAACAGGTAGTCGCGGTTTGCATCGTGGAGCGCATAGAGTCGGTAACTCCCTTCGGCAATGTTGCGGATGGTGAAGCGTCCCCTGTCGTTCGTCTTCGAGGTGCGGAAGAACGGCGTGGTCGTAAATGCCGAGTCGGCCAGGTCGCGATGCAGCCCGACCATGATGTTGGGCATGGGTTCCAGATTGTCGGCGTTCAGCACGAGACCCGACACTTCGAGCGAGTCGATCGTTTCGCCCGTAGAAAAGGCGAAACTGAAATTCTCGAGGACATTCTTCTCGTTGTTGTCCGACACGGAACTGGTAAAGTCTATCGTATACGTGACGTCGGGGATAAGCGAATCTTTCAGTTCTATTTTGATTTTCTTCCCAAGCGCGAGTATTTCGGGCATGTTTTTTTGCGGCGGCGTGATAATCACGTTTTCGGAGGGACGTTCGACCTGTATCAGTTCGTCGAAGACAATCTCTATTTTTTTCCCCTTGACGCGGGTTTCGCCGTTGCCGGGCACGCTGTAAAGCACCCTGGGCGGCAATTCGTCGTAAGGGCCGCCGTTGGGCGAGGCTATACTGGCGCATGAGGCGAAAAGCCATGCGAAAATCCCTGCCGACATCCAAGGGATGAAGCGGTTGACCGTATCCTGTACCGTATACTTCATCTTGTTCTTTTCCTGCAAAAGTAGGAAAATCCGGCGACACGGGACACATGCCGGACAAAATTCTTTCACTGCACGCCTGGCGGCCGTACAGACTTGATGATACGGAATCCGATGCGGCAATAGAGGCATTTCTTCTTTTCGCAGTATTCGCGTCGCAGTTGAACAAGCGCCTGCGTGTCGCATGCATTGTTTGCCTTGATACCGGCGTTCGCGAAGGTGGCGACGAGGCTGTTTCGTTCGGGCGGGATATTTTCCAGCATTTGAAGTGCGCGTGCGCCGTATTCGGGTTGCCCTTTCATCTTCCCGCAGGCAAAGAGTATGGGGGCGACGGTGTTTATCATTATAATGTATGCCGCATTGACGCCTGTTTTCTTTTTCTTTGCAGGCGAGGCGAATTTGAAGTGATAATGCGTGTCCCAGTATTCGGACAGCGGGACGTCGAAGCAGTTTTTCAGCGTTTGCAAATCGGGACATTCCAGTATTTTCGAGAAGAGCGTATCGTTGTTTGCCCACACGGCGGCAAGCTGTGCCAGCCGCAGGTGCGGGAAGTTGACCGGCCGTGTGCGCAGACGCTTGATCAGATGACTTTCGAGCGGATGCAGGTTGTACTTGCATCGCAAAAAAGCGTATTCCCGCTGCAGCAACCGGCAGTATGGGTCTGAACTGTCGCCGTGCAGAAGACCGGCCTGTCCGAAAAGCAGCGCTTCGATTTGCATACTGTTGCATCGCTGCTTGAGGATATATTTGAACGGGAGGCTTCGTGCCAGCCATTCGAAGGCGTCGCTGTTGACGCCGAAGCCGAAATTCCGTGTGAGCGTGATGTAAAACACCTCGTTCCAGTCGTTCGCATACGCTTCCAGCAGCGTGAAGATGTCGTTTGTTTTTCTTTCCAGCCGTTCGGTCAGCAATGCGCTCATCCACGCGGATACATGCATCGGTTCTATTTCGCGAATCCGTTCGGCGCAGGGCAAAACCGTGTCGCGCGAGAGCAGCCACGTTATATTCCGCTCAATTTCGGGCGGCACGCGAATCACCACGTGAGGAATCGCTTCTCCGTTCGTACGGCGCGCCAGCCCGTCGTGTTCCTCCACGACGTGCAGGATAACGGAGTCGTATGCCGGATTTTCGTCGTGCCGGTGAGTTTGCCAGTCCGACGATTTGTGGTGAATCTCCACATTGCCCGCCCACACGGCGCCGGCGATGCGGATTTTCGCGTTGAAGAAATCGGGGCCCGCGTCGGCATTCTGTATGCCCGGATCAATGACGCTGACCGGAAGCCCTTCTGTCGTGCGCAGTTCAGCGTCGGCATAAAGTCTGTATTTCCAGATGTATTGCAGCAGATGTTCCATTTTTTTGAGTATTATGCCTGAATTTTATCGTTCAAAATTAATACATATTCTTTATATTTGCACGTTTTAATCCAGACAGTAAATACGTAGACGGGAAAAAAACGGTACTTTGAACCCTTTGAACAGATGAAAATAGCATTGATAGGATATGGCAGGATGGGAAAAGCCATCGAAAAAACGGCGCAGGCGCGCGGGCACCGGGTGGTGTCGGTCATTGATGTGGACAACAGGGACGATTTCCGTTCGGCAGCGTTCGGGAGCGCCGACGTGGCCATTGAATTTTCCGCTCCTTCGGCGGCGTTCGACAATTATATGGAATGCTTTGCTGCCGGGGTGCCGGTCGTGGCCGGTACGACGGGCTGGCTGGAACGGCTCGACGAAGTGAAGGCGATCTGCGAAACCGGAGGGAAGACGTTTTTCTACGCATCGAACTACAGTATCGGCGTGAACATCTTCTTTGCGCTGAACAGACATCTGGCAAGGCTGATGAACGACTTTCCCGCGTATGACGTCCGCATGTCCGAGACGCATCATATTCACAAACTGGATGCGCCGAGCGGCACAGCCATCACGCTGGCGGAAGACCTGACGGCAGGCCTCGACCGCAAGGAGCGGTGGACGACGCGCGGCGCGGAAGACGGCGATGCGTCCGCGCTCGTGATCGAATCTGTCCGCGAAGGCGAAACGCCGGGAATTCACGAGGTGACGTACGAATCGGAAATCGATTATATTCAAATCAGACACAGCGCGAAAAGCCGCGAAGGTTTTGCTCTGGGCGCTGTCCTTGCGGCCGAATTTACGGCCGTCAGGAAAGGCTTTCTGGGTATGGACGACCTGCTGCATCTCGGCAGTTAAAACGATGACTAATTGAACTTAAAATATCACATAATGAAAAAGATTACAAAAAGAAACTGGCTCGGATTCAGCATCTGGACGGTGCTGTACGTCCTGTTTTCCGTCTGGATGGAAAACCTCTGGCTGCTGTTCGGCCTGATTGTGCTTGCCGACATTTATCTTACCGGATTCATTCCCTGGGGAGCATGGAAGAAATCTAAAAACAGACGGGTGCGCGAGATGCTCGAATGGGTGGACGATATCCTGTTCGCACTGATCGCCGTATACCTGATCAATTTGTTTGTATTCCAAAACTATCAGATTCCGAGTTCTTCGCTGGAGAAGACGCTGCTGGTGGGCGACTACCTGTTCGTCAGCAAGCTGAGCTACGGGCCGCGCGTGCCGAACACGCCGGTTTCCTTCCCGCTCGTGCAAAACACGCTCCCCGTCCTGAACTGCAAGTCGTACGTCGAATGGCCCCGGTGGGGCTACAGGCGAGTGAAAGGATTCGGCACGGTGACGCGAAACGACATCGTCGTCTTCAACTTCCCCGCCGGCGACACGGTGGCGCTCCTCAGACAGGAGCAGGATTTCTACTCGCTCATACACGACCGGGGCAGAGACGAGGTGCTCTCGCATCCCGAAACCTACGGAGAAGTCGTCTACCGCCCGGTCGACAAGCGCGAGAACTACGTCAAGCGGTGTATCGGCATGCCGGGCGATTCGCTGCTCGTGCTCGATAACCAGGTATACATCAACGGCGAGAAGCTGAAGAATCCCAAAAACATGCAAATGAATTACTATGTCGAGACCGACGGGACGCCCATCTCCGAAGAACAGTTTCGCGCGCTCGACGTGAGCCGGAGCGACCGCGCCCTCTTCTCCGGCGACGCGGCCTACGCCGGCCTTCTGACCTATATAGGATTCAGTCAGAACGAAAACGGCCGTTTCAATCCGGTCTATCATCTGCCGCTGACGGAAAAGGCGCTGGCGATGGTGCGGAAAATGCCGTTCGTAAAACAGATAAAAATCGAGCGGGACATGTGGAACGGCGTCTATCCGGTCGGGTACGAAACGGGATGGAACCGCGACAACTACGGCCCGGTATGGATCCCGGCGCGGGGCGCAGCGATCGAACTGAACCGCCACAACCTGGCGCTCTACACGCGCTGCATCGTCAATTACGAAAACAATACGCTGCAAACGCTGCCCGACGGCACGATACTGCTCAACGGCGAACCGGCAACTGCGTATACCTTCAAGTACGACTACTACTTCATGATGGGCGATAACCGTCACAACAGCGCCGACAGCCGTGCGTGGGGATTTGTGCCCGAAGACCATATCGTAGGCAAGCCGCTTCTGATATGGCTTTCGCTGGACAAGGACAGAGGACTGTTTGACGGCGGGATACGCTGGCGCCGGATGTTCCGTGCGGCAAGCGCGGATTAAATGCCCCTTCAGACGAACAAACCGATGCCGGCCGTCTGTCTGTCTACAGCCTATCTGGCGCCCGTGCAGTATTACTGCAGGATGTACGCATCCGGCCAGGTCGTGATCGAGGCGTGCGAGAACTATGTGAAGCAAACGTATCGCAACCGCTGCCTCATCGCCGCAGGCAACGGCGTGCAGTCGCTCACGGCGCCCGTAGAGAAACCTCCGAACGGCAAGTGTCTCACGAAAGACATACGCATCTCCGAACATGGCCACTGGCGGCAAAAGCACTGGCGTGCGCTTGCCACCGCCTACGGCTCAAGTCCGTTTTTTGAATACTTCAAAGACGATTTCGCACCCTTCTATCACCGGAAATACACGTTTCTGTTCGACTTCAACGAGGCACTGCGCGAGATGATCTGCACGCTGCTCGACATCCGTCTCCGGGTGCGGTACAGCGCGCGCTACGAGACGTCCGTCCCGAACGATTTCCGCGAAAGCATCCGTCCCGGGCAAACCGTCCGCGACGACACGTTCCGCCCCTACCCCTATCCGCAGGTCTTCGCCGGCAGACACGGATTCCTGCCCGACCTGAGCATCGCAGACCTGCTGTTCAACATGGGGCCGGAATCGGTGCAGGTGATAAAAGATTCCATGCGCGGATGAAATTCAGGCAGTTCATATGTCGCCTCCTTCCCCGGGTAATCCGTAAACGGAAAAGTCGGTTTTTCGCATGAGGCTAACTGACTTGAAAAGTCGGATTTTCATAACCTTGACACCGGCCTGCGTCGAGATTAGACACAGGCCTGCGTCGAGGTTAGACGTAATGTGGACTATTAATCGTCAATCATCCATACCGATAAAGTGTCCGGCAGAATTATACTGTACCCGGCATGATTTTGTGTCAGTCTAACGCCTCTTCCAAATCACGAATCAGGTCGCCGGTATCTTCCAGACCTGCGGACAGGCGGAATATTCCTTCGCCGGCAAAAACATTCCATGAATCCAGTTGTTTGCGGGTTGAGAATTTGAACGAAGTTTCCAGCAGATTCCGGCTGTCCAGATAGAAAATCAGAGACCGGTGATGTCCGAGAGACACGGCATAATGAATGATTCGCAGTCTGTCGACAAACCGTCGCGCCTGTTCCTTCCCGTTTTCCACCTGAAAAGTGATGATACCCGAAAAGTTCCTCATCTGCCGTCCGGCCAGTTCATATTGAGGATGTGAAGGCAGACCGGGATAAATCACCTGTTTCACTTTGGGATGCTGTTCCAGCCGGGTGGCGATTTTCAACGCATTCTCTTCGTGCACCCGCATCCGTATGGGGAATGTGGCCAAACCTCGAAGTATCAGCCATGCATTGAAGGGGCTTAGGACGCCGCCCAGCCGGATGGCCGTCTTTTTGCGCAGAGGGACAAGATATTCCTTGTTTCCCAATACAATCCCTCCCAGTGCGTCGCCATGTCCTCCCAAATATTTTGTGAGGGAATGGATTACAAAATCGGCGCCCAGTTCCAGCGGTTTGGTGGCGGCAGGAGTAGCGAAGGTCGAATCGACGGCCAGCAATGCGCCTGCCCTGTGAGCAATCAGGGCAACTGCCGCTATATCTGTAAGACGCAACAGTGGATTGCAGGGCGTTTCGATATAAATCAGCCTTGTATTGGATTTAATCACGCCTTCCACCGCTTTCAGGTCGGAGGTATTGACCTTGCTTATCTCGATTCCCAGTTCGGGAATCTTGCCGTTCGTGATTTCCGAGAGGGCGGCATAGGCCACATCGCTTACTATTGCATGATCTCCAGCCCTGAGCAGGTGAATCAGCAGAGCCGTGGCCGCGGCCATTCCACTGGCAAAAGCGACGGCTGTTTCGGCTCCTTCGAGGACGGCCAGTTTTTGTTCCAACTGATGAATCGTGGGATTTCCCCAGCGGGTATAAAGCCACGATTCATTTTCTTCCATCCCTTCTACCGAAAACTCCGCATCGGCATCGGCAACAAATGCAGTAGACATCACCAGATTGGGAGCAGACGCTTTCGTGACGGGGTCGGGAAACTCGCCTGCATGGACGGCTTTCGTCTGTTCACCTGCATTTGATAAAAAATCGATGTGCTTAGACATATCAAAACAGATTCCTGAATTTTTGACTTTTGAATCTCATACATAAAATCATGCCGCGTACAGACAGTATTAATTCCCGACTGCTGCTTCCAGGGCGTTTTCCAGATCGGCCTTTATGTCGTCGATATGTTCAATCCCGACCGATATGCGTATTAATCCGGGTTCTACTCCGGTTGCTTTTTGCTCTTCGGGCGAAAGTTGCTCGTGAGTTGTCGCCGACGGATGTATAATCAATGATTTGGCGTCTCCCACATTGGCCAGATGACTGTGCAGTTTCACATTGTCAATCACCCTGTCGGCATTGGAAGGCTCACCCTTTACCTTGAAGGTCAGGACGGAACCTGCTCCTTTGGGGAAATATTTTCGGGCGAGTCCGTAATACTTGCTGCTTTTTAAAGCGGGATAGTTTACGTATTCTATTTTCGGATGCTGTTCAAGCCATTCGGCCAGAATCTGTGCGTTTTGCACGTGACGTTCCACACGAAGCGACAGCGTTTCAAGCCCCTGCACAAAAAGAAATGCATTGAAGGGACTGAGCGTATTTCCCCAGTCGCGAAGCCCTTCTACCCGTGCGCGTATATTGAAGGCGATATTTCCGAAAGGCCCGCCGGCGCCGAACACATCCCAGAAGACCAGACCGTGGTAACTGTCCGACGGTTCGGTGAAGGAAGGAAATTTTCCGTTACCCCAGTCGAACGTGCCACTGTCTACAATCACCCCGCCGATAGAAGTGCCATGCCCGCCGATCCATTTGGTTGCCGATTCGACCACCACCGATGCGCCGTGTGCTATCGGACGGAAAAGGAAACCGCCCGCGCCAAATGTGTTGTCCACAATAAGCGGTATGTCATGTCTTTGGGCTACTTCGGCGACAGCGTCAAAATCGGGAATGTTCAGTTCGGGATTCCCTATTGTTTCGAGGTAAAGCGCTTTTGTATGCCCGTCGATACGTTTCTCAAACTCTTCGGGATTGTCGTTGGGCGTAAAACGGACTTCGATACCCAGGCGTTTGAACTGTGACTTGAACTGGTTGTAGGTCCCTCCATACAAATGAGAGGTTGTCACAAAGTTGTCGCCCGTCTGCAGGATATTGTTGAGAGCGATGAATTGGGCAGACTGTCCCGAAGAGGTGGCCAGACCCGTAACGCCTCCTTCCAATGCTGCTACACGTTTCTCAAAAACGTCTGTTGTTGGATTTTGCAGACGGGTGTAAATATTTCCGAACTTGCGAAGTCCGAACAGATCGGCGCCGTCTTTGGCGTCTTCAAACACGTATGAAGATGTTTGATAAATGGGCAAAGCTCTTGCATGGGTCGTTTTATCTACCTCTTGTCCTGCATGTACCTGTAAAGTTTCAAATCTGAATTCACTCATAATCGTAATTGTTTTAAATTAATTTTCGCCGGCAAAGTTACCGCCTTTCTCGAAACGGGTAAATACCCTGTTTATGGTATTTTTATACCCTGCAAAAGGAGACGTCAACAGGCTCTTGCATCTTTTCCTGAAGGCGATGTGGTTAGTGATTAGTGGTTAGTTGATAAATGTCATAAGTTCGTTTACATGAAAATGTCACAAGTTCGTTTACATTTAAAGGTCAAATTCGTGTCATAAGTTCGTTTACAAAGCGGAAAAAGTTCTTTGAAATATTGTATTTTTCTGTCCTGAACTTTAACAATTAAAAAAATGGAACAGGAAGAAATTTTAAGGCAGGAAGCCATCCGATTGCGCTTACAGGGAACGTCCATAGCCTCTATTTGTGAACAGATAAACCGCAGCAGGCAGTGGGTTTACAAGTGGCTGAAAAAATACGAACGATCATCAGAAAGTGAGTGGTATCAAAGTGATTCAAATGTACCCAGGCGAGTTGCCGCCAAGACAGATGATGCAGCGGAGCAGACAGTAACAGGAATACGTCGTCGCTTACTGTCTCAACCCTACGCTCAAAAAGGGGCGATAGCCATATTGTACGAGTTTGAACGGCTGGGGATAAATCCCCCTCTATGACGACAATTAACAGGATATTGAAGCGGAATAATCTGATAGAAAAATCCACCGTTAAACGATTGAAGGATATAGAATATCCCAAATATTTTTTGAATGTCCGGCAAATGGATTTAACAGGCCCGCGCTACCTCAAAGGGGGATTCCGTTTTTATCTTTACAACATCATCGATGCGTAAAACCATTTTGCAGGCGTTTACCCAATACCCGATAAAACAGCGGAAAGCATCGTTCCATGCGTTATTGACTTTTGGAGAAATTATCAAATACCCGATTTTCTACAAATAGATA
>JAIRLL010000292.1 GCA_031259505.1 Tannerella sp. | reverse complement strand
GAAAGTCTCCGTAATGCCGAACACGCAATACATCGAAGGTTCGCCGGTGATAGAATGTTCGCTTGTTGCGGCGGAATCGCTGCAGGAGATGCTGATTCAGAGCTGGGGCGATGTGATACAGGTTTTCCCGGCAGTTCCGGCGGAATGGAACGATGTCTCGTTTCAAGACCTTCGCGCCGAAGGGGCTTTTTTGATAACGGCGGTACGCAAGGACGGCGCCACAGGCTGGATACGTATCAAAAGTCTTGCCGGCGAACCGTGCCGCGTGAAGCCGAACTTTAACGGACCGTTTCATCTGTCGTCAGATTCTCCGGTAAAGTCGAGCGAAATCAAACCGGGAATCTTTGAACTCAATCTGAAAAAAGGGCAGGAGGTTATCCTTTATCAGGACGAAAACAGCCTCCGAACGGCCGTTGCGCCAGTAGCGATACCGCAGGAAAAAGCGAATTTCTGGGGAGTAAAATAGGGTTTCGCACTGTGGTATGTCCAAAAACATGCTTTTGCCCGGCGAAGGCAGGAGTCTTTGCCGAGCGAGGGCGGAAAGGAAAGTGAAATGAAAAGTAATACCTTAAATCCGCAAGGAGAAACGGGAGATTCACACGCCGACATCAAGGAGGCGACGCTCCATCCAGCATTAGCGGGAACAAAAAAAAGACGGCTGCGGATTTAAGGTAATATATAAACGTATAAAACAAATATCAAAATGATGAAAAGGATATGACTTTTAAAGAAATCGGCATAGACCACCTATAATAAAATGGAATTAATAATTAAAATACATTATGAAAAGAAGTACAATTATGTTTATCACATTATTTTTATCTTTGAATATTTTCGCTCAGACGCAGAATCTGTTGAGCGGTAAATACACAGTAGAAGATCTGCAACGACGGCTAATTCCTCGAAGTGAATGGACGCCTTTTCCCCGTCTTGACGACAGGGAGTCATGGGCAAAGGCGGACACTGCGATGACAAATGCCTGCATCCGGTTTGCAGAAGCCCATATTGACTATGACTGGCCTACTGTTCCGGCAACATTGTCCCTGTTGATCGTCCGGACCGGCAACCGGCACGAATATCAGAAAGTCAGTTATAAGAAGCGCATTGTACTGGCCACTATGATCGAGGCCGAACTGTCTGAAAACAAAGGGCGCTTCATCGACCCTCTCATCAATGGTATCTGGTCGATTTGCGAGGAATCATGGTGGGGCGCCGCCGCACATCTGCCTCGTGGAAAAGAATATTCGGGCCTGATGGACGTAACAAATCCTTTTGTTGACCTTTATGCGGGGGTAACAGCAGGTATTCTTGCCTGGGCGGATTATTTTCTTGGAGAAAAGTTCGATGAGGTTTCTCCCCAGATACGGAAAAGAATTCGCCATGAAATTGACTGCCGTATTTTAACGCCTTTAAGAACAAAACATCACGGCTGGATGGGCACGGAAGAAGGTGACGGTACGCCCAACAACTGGAACCCGTGGATTTGTTCCAACTGGCTGACAGCCGTTTTGTTAATCGACAATGATGATACTCGCCGCGCTCAAACGGTCGCTCAGATTCTGAAAACGCTCGACGCCTTCATGAATCACTATCCTGAAGACGGAGGATGTTCCGAAGGCCCCGGCTACTGGGGAGGGGCATTCGGAGCGCTCTACGATAATATACTCCTTCTTAACCTGGCAACCGACAATGCGTTCGATTATGTTTATGAAAATGAAAAGTTTCGCAATATGGCACGGTTTATTTATCGTGTGCAAATCAGCGAAAACTACGCCGTGAATTTTGCCGATGCCCCGCCCTGGATGGCAGGCGTGACAAATTTTGGATACCGTATAGGCAAATCCATTCAGGACGAAAATATGATGCGTTTAGCCGCTTATTATCGAAGTTCGGCTTTTTCGCCCGACTTTGTCCGCAGCCATTTTACGCGGGATTTTTGTGACCTTTTTATGCAGGATGAAATACGCAAAGCCCCACAGGGACTGGTATTGCCGCAGGACGTCTGGCTTCCTGACCTGGAAGTGGCTGTAGCCCGCGATAAAGGCGGTTCTTCCAATGGCTTCTTTTTTGCAGCTAAAGGAGGAAACAATGCCGAAAGCCACAACCACAACGACATAGGCAATTTCATCGTTTATTACGACGGGCGCCCGCTGCTGATTGACATAGGAAGTCCACGCTATACGGCAATGACGTTTACCGACCGCCGTTATGAAATTTGGAATCTCTGTTCGGATTATCACAATACACCTACTATTAATGGGGTAACGCAAAAGGCGGGAAAAGATTTTCATGCTTCGGACACACGTTTCAGAAAAAAAGATACTTCATCGGAATTTTCTCTGGATATTGCGGGCGCTTATCCCGAAGATGCGGCTGTGAAAAGCTGGAAACGTACGATTACATTGAACCGGGGTAAAAACCTTTTGATTCGTGATGTATCCGATCTGCGGAAAGCCGAAAGCGTCACCCTCCACCTGATGACATGCTATCCTGCCGAAGTGACGGGAAAAGGGGAAGTGACCGTTTTTTACAAGGATGCGGAAGGGAAAGAACAACCGTTCCTGCTGAAATTCAACAGTAACCAGTTTTCGGCAGAAGTGGAAAAAATCAAACTGGAAACACTCTCCGACGAAGGCGTCAGGGATAGCTGGGGCGATAATATCCGGAGAATTAACCTGAAGGCGATCACTCCTAAAACGAAGGATACATATCTTGTAGAAATAAAGAAAAAATGAACGATGAAAACATTACTTCCCATTTTATTATGTATCATGTCAGCGGGCTTACAGGCCCAGAGGCTGTCGCGTGACGTAAATACCGGACTGCATATCAATCATGCAGGCTACCTGCCACATGCCGCTAAAACGGTAGTCATTAAAGGATTGACGAACAAAAAATTCCTGATTGTTAATGCTGCAAACGGGCAAACCGTTTTTGAAGGCTCGTTCCGACATGCGGCAGGTGATTTTGGCGAGTATTCAACCGGCGACTTCAGCGAACTCACGGAAGAAGGAACCTGGTATGTCAAATCCGATACCATGCGCTCGGTGCCGTTCAGGATTTCAGGCAATGTATATCGGGAGCCTGTTCATTTACTGCTTGACTATTTTGCAAAGCAACGATGCGGAGCAAGCACAACCGGCTATCTGACGCCATGCCACTTAGACGACGGCGTCAGGCTTGATAACGGCCGGCATCAGGACGTCACGGGCGGATGGCACGATGCAAGCGACCTCCGCAAGTGGGTCAACTGTACGATTTACGGTATGACAGGACTTGCACGGGCATACGAATTGACCGGTAATCAGGAAGTCCGCAACAGGATTTACGATGAACTCCTATGGGGAAACGAGTATTTCCTGAAGATGCAGGAACCGGACGGATATGTGATGAGTTTTATCGGGGGAGAGATACAAAAACATCGCGACGGCAACCGCTGGACGGATAACGCGACGGGCGCCGGTGTTGCCGGGGGCGAACTGCATCTGGAAAAGCCTTCGACAGGCGAATCACGCGAAGACATGCTGATATTCGGCGACAGCGACGACCGCGTCATTCAAACCGAACCGGCCGACCTCACGGCACAGTATAACTTCATTGCAGTTGAAGCGATCATGGCAAAACTGTCGAAAGATAAGGACTATGCAGCGAGATGCCTTCAGGCGGCCGGGAAATGCTTCGACTGGTGCTTAAAAAACGCCAAAGAGCGCGACGCAGGAGCTATCGGCGCTTCCATCACAGCGGCCCTTGAAATGTACCATGCGACCGGCAGCGAAGTTTACAGCGAATATACCGTCGCAGGTGCTAATGAACTTAAAAAACTGCAAGTTGACCGGAATGCAGGCGGTGCATTCGGCTTCTTCCGTACATCGACCACCCGTCCGGAGCCTTACAAAACGATCTGGCAGGGACCGCTCGATTTCCTCGCGCTTTGCAGTCTGATACAGACTTTCCCGACACACAGAGACGCTCCGCAATGGAAAGAAATGATAACGGCGTACAGCGAAAACTATCTCCGGTTCTTCGCCGAACGTAACAGTTTCGGAATCGTCCCCTACGGACTGTTTCTCAGTGAGCAGGACGGAAAACGCCGGACGGGTGACTATTACTACCGCTATTTCATGCATCCCGGCCTCAGCTGGTGGGTCGGTATCAACGCCAATCTTGCATCCGCAGGCGTGGGACTGATGAAGGCCGCTTCCATCCTCGACAAACCTGAATTGAAAGCATTCGCACAGAGACAACTCGACTGGATTCTCGGCTTCAATCCCTTCGGCGCTTCAACGATGACAGGTGTCGGATACAATCACCCACTACCATTCATCAACAGTGACCAGTTCCGCCCATACACTCCGCTCCTGCCCGGCGCAGTGATGAACGGTCTGGGAGGCGACCGCGACGACCAGCCCTGTCTCATCACCGAAAACAACTATAACCAGTCGGAATACTGGACGCCGATGGTGGCCTATACCTTGTGGCTGATGAGTGAACTGAACGCCGACGAACAGGATCTCCTGAAACAGTACTTTCTGAAGCCGCCCGAAAGCATGACAACCGGCGTTTACTGGTACTGGATGTCAGACAATATATCCAAGGAAGGCGTCGTCCGTGACTTGCAGGCCATGAAGCGAGCAGGCGTCAACAGTGCCTTCATTGGCAATATCGGTGGTCAAGGCGTAGCGTTCGGCAAGGTGAAAATCTTTACGGACGAATGGTGGGATGTGCTGCATACAGCGATGAAAACCGCCGGTGAACTTGGTATTGAGATCGGCATGTTCAATTGTCCGGGATGGAGCCAGTCGGGGGGTCCGTGGATCAAGCCTTCGCAAGCGATGCGCTATCTGGCAGCCTCCGAAACAAAGATGAAAGGACCGGGTAAGGCAACTGTCCGGCTGCCTGTCCCTCATGCCGCTTCGCGAATGGGCGAATGGTCAGGATCATCGTTTGTCAATAATGAAGACTGTCCGTCTGAAGATTTTCAGGATGTGCGCGTGCTGGCTTTCCCGCTTGCAAAAGAATATAAATTAAATCTTTTCGACCTGCCCGGAGCGTCAATAACCATTTCCGACAATATCCTGCACCCCGACACGAGTGTGCATGTACGCTTCCGGACAAAGGTACCGGCCTCCTCGCCGATCGCCGCGAGATATGTCATACCCGGCAGGACACAAGATAAAACGCCCGTTGAATCGTCAATCACCCTCCGCCTGCCGCAACCGCAGACAGCCCGTAGCCTGACGGTCTATCCCGCCGGACTGCTCACCGCCGACGCCCGGTTGCAAGCTAAAGTTAACGGCGAATTCCGTACCGTCGCCTCTTTCAATTTCAACCGCTCGCTACCCGTACTGCATGTTGGACACGAACCGTTTGCGCCTTCCGTCACCTCGTTCGAGGCTGTCACATCCGACGAGTTTCGCCTCGTCTTCAGCAACAGCGATACCGATAATGGCTTGGGACAAATCATCCTTTCTCCTACTCCTGCGGTTGAAAAATATCCCGATAAACTGCTTGCCCGTCTGCGTCAAGGCAGCGCTCCCGCATGGGATGCCTATCTGTGGAATCCCGTCAAAGCGGCCGAAGATGAAACAGGACTTGCCGTTTCGCCCGGGCAAGTCATTGACATTAGTGATAAAATGAGCGCCGACGGAGCACTTACATGGGAAGTCCCGGAAGGTGAATGGCTTGTGTTGCGCACAGGCATGATTCCAACTTACATCATGACCGCACCCGCCACACCTGAAGGCACAGGTCTCGAAATGGACAAGATGAACCGTGCGTTTATCGCCGGTCATCTCGACGCTTTCATAGGCGAAGTGATGCGTCGCATTCCGGAAAACGATCGCACTACTTTTCGCGTCATCATCAGCGACAGTTGGGAAAAGGGCGGTCAGAACTTCACCGACAACTTTATTGATTCGTTTAAAGTGCACCACGGATACGACCCGACGCCATTCCTGCCGGTAATGACGGGGCACGTTGTCGGAAACACCGAAATATCAGACCGCTTCCTGTGGGATGTGCGGCGGCTGACGGCTGATATGGCGGCGACAAACAATGTGCTCGGACTGTCGGAAGAAGCCCACCGGCTCGGACTTTCTACATGGCTCGAGAATTACGGCGACTGGGGCTTCCCTGGCGAATTCCTGCTGTTTGGTAAATATTCCGACATGGTTGGCGGCGAGTTCTGGGAAGACCGTTACAAACCATACATACCCGTCGCTGCCTCGTGCGCCCATATTTACAATAAAAACCGGGTTTATGCCGAAGCGTTCACCAATGGCGCAAACGCATACCTCCATCACCCCGGATCACTTAAATCCTTTGGTGACGCCGCTTTCACGGAAGGAATGACACGTACCGTACTGCATGTCTATATCCAGCAACCCTACGAAGACCTAAATCCGGGCATTGATACATGGTTCGGCATCGAATTTAACCGTAAAAACACGTGGTTCAGCCATGCAGACCTCTTCACGACGTATCTCAAACGTTGCGGCCTGATGCTCGAACAGGGACACAATATTGCAGATGTAGCTTATTTCATAGGTGAAAATATTCCGGTCAATAGCGGGCCTATCGAAATGAAGGATAGTAATTCGCGACCGGCTAACATCCGCTCCGGTATGCCTGCCGGTTATCATGCGGATTATGTCAATTATGACGTGATAATTAATGACATGAAGGTTGTAGATGGCTTATTAACCCTGCCTCATGGCATCTCGTACCGTCTGCTCGTCCTGCCTGACCTCCCGACGATGCGCCCCGAATTGTTGCAGAAAATCGAACAGCTTGTTGCTGACGGAGCCGTTCTGCTCGGCGCTCCGCCCTCCCGCTCGCCAAGCCTTGCCGGTTATCCTGCCGACGACGCCAAAGTCAGACAACTCTCGGAGGCGCTATGGGGATTTACATCCGAAAGTTATGCTTCGCCTGATAAGACACCCAAACAACACAGGTACGGGAACGGGTTGGTATTAAGTAATATGAGCCTGCATGAGGCTTTAGAGCATCTTCATGTTGCACCAGATTTTCGCTCTGACGCCGTCAATGTCCTCTATGCCCATCGCTCGACGCCCGACCGTGAAATCTATTTCGTAAGCAACCAAAATGCTTCCCGTGTGGATTTTGCACCCGAGTTCCGTGTCAGCAACGGCACGCCTGAACTGTGGTGCCCTGTAACCGGCGAAATACGCCCCGCGCCGGAATTCTACTGCGGCGACGCTTCAACAACGGTACCCCTGCAACTTGAGCCTCACGAAAGCGTATTCGTCGTGTTTAACCGCCAAGCAATCAATCCGCCAATCCGTCCAACCGTCAAACAATCACCCCCCCAAACCGTTGTAACCATCTCTTCGCCCTGGATGGTCACGTTCGAGTCCGACCCGGTGAAACGTGGACCCGCTAAACCGGTAATTTTCAAACAGCTGACTGACTGGTCGCAAAACGCCGACGAACGCATCCGTTTTTTTTCGGGCGCAGCAACCTGCAAGACAACGTTTAATCTTCAATCTTCAACTATTCAAACGCCCAAAACTTTAAAACTGTATCTTGATCTCGGCAAGGTTGGCGCTATGGCGAAAGTAAAAATCAACGGTCAGTATGCCGGTGGTGTCTGGACACCCCCTTACCGCATCTGCATTGACGGATTGCTCCGCGAAGGCATGAATACGATGGAGATTGAGGTTGTTAACACTTGGGTCAACCGCATGATTGGTGACCAATTTCTGCCTGAAGAAAAACGTATGGTGCACTCGCCGTCCAGTCCGTGGAAAACAACTTCGCCCTTACAGGAATCGGGATTGCTTGGCCCAGTCAGAATTTTGAACATTGAACAGTGATGCGTCCAAGTGTAATAATGTAGTTATACTATCCTCTGTCATAAATTACGAAAATATATTCACATAATATCCTAATAACAAGATGATTATATTTATTTTAAATCTCAAATAATAACCGAGGACAGTATAATTTGATAGATTAAAACGGGTATGAAGAAAGATAATAGGAATATGAAAAAGATAATCGTTTCAATTATGAGGATGAAAAAAGAAATATTAATTGTCGTATGTGCATGTTTTAATATC
>JAIRLL010000247.1 GCA_031259505.1 Tannerella sp. | reverse complement strand
TGAATATTGTTCGCATTTTCGGCAAGCGACGCAGCGTCGGACAGTTGCCATTCCCGTAATTCAAAACTTTTGTTGTTCATCGCTGATATTTTTTGAAAAAGTACATATTTTTCAATCAGTCGCCGTTCAGTTTGCTGTCGAGATAAAGAATCTTTTTTGTCGATTTTTCTTTTTCGAGGCGCATCCTTTCAATGTCACCAAGCACGACGGCCAGGTCGTATGTGGCACGGACGGCTTCCCTGTCGGCTCCGGTCAGATAGATGGCGAAGGCGGCCGTCCCGCCGGTATATTCGGCTTTGATGCGCGTTTTTTTGTCGGTGCCGCAGATGAACTGAACGGCGCGGATGCAGTTTTCGCCCTTGCAGGTCACCACTTCGGTGGTGTTGCCTCCGTCTTTGAAGCGGTAGTTCATTCCGCCGTCGTAGGGGATGGTAGCCGTTTCGACAAATGTGCCGTCGGGGGCGCTCAGTTTGAGGCCGGTATGGTTGACAGGCCGGCTGCCGAAGTAGACGCTGGCCAGATAAATCTCGCCCCGCTCGTCGACGCCGCAACGGATGTAGCTGCGTTCGACGTTGCGCTCGACCGTCAGTTGCTGCCGGACGTAATTCCCCACGTCTTCATATTCGGCATTTTTTTCGAGGACGAAACCCTTCTTCAAGCGTTCGGCTTCATCGAGGCGGATGGGGAGCAGGCTGTCGCACCAGGCGATGTTCTGTTCGCTCTCTGCCCGTTCGACCCTGCGTATCAGCGTCAGCGCTTCTTTCAGGACGTCGACTTCGCGCGGAAAGTTCATGCGGAGCGTGTCGATTGCATTTTTGGCTGCCGTATAACGGCGCGATTCGTAGAGGCTGTGCGCATGTGTCAGTTGTTCGCGCGCCTCCTTCGTCTTTCCGCATCCGGCCGCCGGCATGAGCAGCGCCGACATGCCGCACCATACCGTCACCCGCAGCAGCAGCCGGGCATGTTGAAAATTCGTCGGTTTTATCATGTCATATACAGTAATAATTTCAAATCCGGGGATGAAGAATCAAGCACATACAACGGCGTTTCGGGGAAAAGGCTGCATGACGCGGTCAAAAAGTCTCCCTCGCCCTGCGGGGAAAGATCTGACACGGTCAGAAGGTTTCCCTCGCCCCGAGGGGAAGGATCCGTTATGTTCTGTTTATTTCTCATCGTTATATTTTTATCTGTTATGTGTGAACCTGCATCATCCGACGCTTCCTTCCAGCGATACCCGGAGCAGTTTCTGCGCTTCGACGGCAAATTCCATCGGCAGTTTGTTCATCACTTCCCGGGCATAGCCGTTGACGATAAGAGCGATGGCGTCTTCGGTCGAGATGCCCCGCTGGTTGCAGTAGAACAGTTGTTCTTCGTTGACTTTGCTTGTCGTCGCTTCGTGTTCGACTACGGCCGTTTCGTTGCGTATGTCGGTGTAGGGAAACGTGTGCGCGCCGCAGGTGGGTCTGAGCAGGAGGCTGTCGCACTGGCTGTGGTTGCGAGCGCCGTCGGCACGCGGCGAAATCTTCACCAGTCCGCGGTAACTGTTCTGGCTGTATCCTGCCGAGATGCCTTTGGAGACGATGGTGCTGCGGGTGTTTCGTCCGAGGTGAATCATTTTGGTGCCTGTATCGGCCTGCTGACGGTGGCTGGTCACGGCGACGGAATAAAATTCGCCGGAGGAGTTGTCGCCCGCCAGTATGCAGCCGGGATATTTCCAGGTGATGGCCGAGCCTGTTTCGACCTGCGTCCACGAGATTTTACTGCCTTCGCCTTTGCACAGGCCGCGTTTTGTCACGAAGTTGTAAATGCCTCCCTTTCCGTGCCGGTCGCCCGGATACCAGTTCTGTACGGTCGAGTATTTGACTTCGGCGCGTTCGCGGGCGATGATTTCGACGACGGCGGCGTGGAGCTGATTTTCGTCGCGTCGCGGCGCCGTGCAGCCTTCGAGGTAGCTGACATACGATTCGTCGTCGGCCACGATCAGTGTCCGTTCGAACTGTCCCGTGTTGGCGGCGTTGATGCGGAAGTAGGTGCTCAGTTCCATCGGGCAGCGTACGCCTTTGGGGATGTAGGCAAACGAGCCGTCGGAAAATACGGCGGAATTCAGCGCGGCAAAGAAATTGTCTCTGTACCCTACCACGCTGCCGAGGTACTGCTGCACGAGGTCAGGATGATTCCTGACCGCCTCGCTGAACGGGCAGAAGATGACACCCTTTTCGGCAAGCGTCTCCTTGAACGTCGTCTTGACGGAAACGCTGTCCATCACCGCGTCCACAGCCATTCCGCTCAGTATTTTCTGTTCTTCGAGCGGGATGCCCAGCCTGTCGAACGTTTTCAGCAGTTCGGGGTCAACGTCGTCGGGGCTTCCGGGGCGGGTTCTTCTTTTCGGCGCGGCATAGTAGATGATGTCCTGATAATCTATTTCGGGAATATCGAGATGCGCCCACGCGGGCATCTTCATCGTCTGCCAGTGGCGGAACGCCTTCAACCGGAAAGCCAGCAGCCATTCCGGCTCTTCCTTCCTGGACGAAATCAGGCGAATGATGTCTTCGTCCAGTCCGCGGCGAAATGTTTCCGTTTCCACGTCGGACGTGAATCCGTATTTGTATTCATTGCCGGTTACTTCGTTCAATATCTGATTTGTTTCGTTTTCGTTCGTTTTCGGATTATCCATACAGTTTTAAATTCAAAATTCAAGATTCGAAGGCATTCTGCGGATTCTAAAAGTCTTCGCCTTCAAAGAGACTCCCGATGTACACCGCGGGGACGATTTTTATCACGGGATGATACAGACGCGATTCGTTCCTGATATCCTGCGGTATCAGAACCGGGCGGAGGGCAGATCCGTCGATCACATTCAGCGTCAGACTGACAAGAAGAAGGGTGAAACCCAGGGCAAAAACGCCTCCTGCCAGGTGATTCGGGAAACTGAGGGGCGTCACGTCCATTGCCTTATGCAGGATATTGCCCGCAAAGACGGTGATGCAAACAATCAGCAGAAAAGCCAGCACATGGCTGACGACCGTTACGCCGCGTTCGGGCAGCATTCCCGTTTCGAGGATAAAACTTCTGAGATAGACCGCTACGGCGCCGCACAGGTAGATGGCGACAACCAGCGCGGTCAGCATCACCATCTGCCTGATGAAACCGTCCGAATAGCCTTTGACAAATCCGATGACCGCCAGACAGACAATCGTTATGTCCAACCAGTTCATGAGTTGCAGTTACAGCGTTTTCTTGATTTCCGTCTGGTCGAAGGCTTCGATAATGTCGCCGGGCTGGATGTCGCTGTAGTTCATGATGTGAATACCGCAATCCTGACCGGTAAGCGCTTCCTTCACTTCGTCCCTGAAACGCTTGAGCGATGCCATTTCGCCCGTATGAATCACAATGCCGTCGCGAATGACGCGAACTCTGTTCGAGCGCCGGATTTTGCCCTCTTTCACGATACATCCTGCCACCGAGCCGACTTTGGATATTTTGAATACCTGCAGCACTTCGACATTGCCGACAATATCTTCCTTTATTTCGGGCGAAAGCATGCCTTCCATTGCCGATTTCACATCTTCGATGGCGTCGTAGATGATTGAGTACAGGCGGATTTCGACGCCTTCCTTCTCGGCCGAGCGAAATGCGGTCTGCGCCGGACGCACCTGAAAGCCGATGATGACGGCATCGGACGAGGCGGCTAAATCGACATCCGATTCGGAAATCTGCCCTACGGCTTTGTGAATCACGCCAACCTGTATTTCTTCGGTAGAAAGTTTGATCAGCGAGTCCGACAGCGCTTCGACGGAGCCGTCCACATCGCCCTTGACAATCAGTTTCAACTCGTGGAAATCGCCCAGGGCGCGCCGGCGGCCGAGTTCTTCCAGGCCGAAACGTTTCTGGGTGCGCAGTCCGAGTTCGCGCTGCAACTGTTCGCGGCGGGTTGCTATTTCGCGGGCTTCCTGTTCGGTTTCGAGCACGTTCAGAGTGTCGCCGGCCTGCGGTGCGCCGTCCAGTCCGAGTATCAGTACCGGTTCGGACGGCCCTGCCTGCTCCACTCGCAGGTTACGCTCGTTGAACATGGCTTTCACGCGGCCGTAGTGCGTGCCGGCCAGGACGATGTCGCCCTGACGCAGGGTGCCGTTGCTTACCAGCACCGTGGCCACGTAGCCGCGCCCTTTGTCGAGCGACGACTCGATGACCGACGCCACAGCGCGCTTCTTCGGGTTGGCTTTCAATTCGAGCATCTCGGCTTCGAGCAGCACTTTTTCCAGCAGTTCATGTACGCCTGTGCCTTTCTTTGCCGAGATTTCCTGGCACTGGTATTTGCCGCCCCAGTCTTCTACCAGATAGTTCATCTTCGACAGTTCTTCCTTTATTTTCTCGGGACTGGCGCCGGGCTTGTCTATTTTGTTAATGGCAAAGACAATGGGAACGCCTGCTACCGATGCGTGGTTAATGGCTTCGACGGTTTGCGGCATCACGTTGTCGTCGGCCGCCACGATGATGATCACGATGTCGGTGACCTTTGCGCCTCGTGCGCGCATGGCCGTAAACGCCTCGTGACCCGGGGTGTCGAGGAAGGTGATACGGCGTCCGTTGGCCAGTTTCACGTTGTATGCTCCGATATGTTGCGTGATGCCTCCGGCTTCGCCTGCGATTACATTGGCGTTGCGTATGTTGTCGAGCAGCGACGTTTTTCCGTGATCGACGTGTCCCATTACGGTGACAATCGGCGGACGCGGCACGTAATCTTCGGGGCTGTCTTCTTCTTCCTTGATCGTTTCGGATACTTCGGCGCTCACGTATTCGGTCTTGAAGCCAAATTCGTCGGCGACGATGTTGATCGTTTCCGCATCCAGCCGCTGATTGATGGAGACCATGATGCCGATGCTCATACAGGTGGAGATGACTTCCGAAACCGAGATGTTCATCATGTTTGCAAGGTCGTTTGCCGTCACAAATTCGGTAAGTTTCAAAACCTTGCTTTCTCTTTCTTCCTGCTTCAGCAATTCCTGTTCGCGTTTTTCGGCGGCGTCTCGCTTGTCGCGGCGATATTTGGCGCCCTTACTGCTTTTGGTGCTTTTGCTCGTCAGGCGCGCCAGCGTTTCCTTGATTTGTTTCTGTACGTCTTCTTCGCTGATTTCCACCTTGACCGGTTTGCGGAGGCGCGTGGTGCGATGTTTACGATCGTCGCGATTGCTCGAACGGGGGGGTGCCGCCTGTACGGCGTTGATGTCCACCTTGTCTTTCTTGATGCGGTCTCGTTTTTTCTTGACGGGTTTTTCTGATGCATCCGTTTTGGTTGCCGGCTTGCCTGCAACGGCATTGCCTGCAGCGGGTTGCCGCGTTGCTACGGGCGGACGGGTTGCTGCGGACGGGCGGGCTGCTGCAGATTGCCGGCTGGCGGCGTTTGCTTTGCGCTTTTCTTCTCTTTCCCGGCGTCTTTCTCCCTTCGACTTCTTTTTCGGGCGCGTCGACTGGTTGATGGCGGCCAGGTCAATTTTTCCCGTCACTTTGATGGACGGTTCGAGCCTGGACTTTTTCAGCCGGAAGAGGGGTGTTTCCGTCTCTTCTTTTCTGTCGGAGGAAGAGGCTGTTTCTTCCTGTTTTACGGGAGTTGATACCGGTGTTTCGGGCGCGACGGTTTCGGCGGCCGGCGGGGTTTTTTCCGGCAGCGTATCTGCGACAGCCGTTTTCTTTTCTTCCTGTCCGGGTTCTGCTGCTACAGGTTTGGGGGCAGGCGCCGTTTCCTGTCCGGACGTTGCTTCCTGTCCGGGTTGCGTTTTTTTCGCGACTGTCTTTACAGGTTCGGGTTTTACTTCCTGTTTAGCGGGTTTTATTTCCTGTTTAGCCTGTACCTGCGGTTTTTCTTCTTTTTTTAATATTTCCCGACCGGACGCTTTTTCTTTCACCGCGCTTTCTGTCCCATGCTTCGGATGCAGGTCGATTTTGCCTTTCGTGACGAATTTGGGTTTGTAATCTTCCGGCACCTCTGTTTTGATTTCTTCCGGTTTTTTCGGCATTTCCGGTTTTTTCTCCGCAACGACAGGTGGAGGCTCAGGCGTCTGCATGTTTAGCAGGCGCTTGCGCTCGGCTTCCGGCAGGCTTTTCCCAAATTCGCCGACAAGTATTTCGATTTGCTCATCAGTGATTTTCGTATTGGGATTACTTTCTACCGTATGACCTTTGCGATGCAGGAAATCAACAGCTGTGGTGATTCCGACATTCAAATCTCTTATTACTTTACTTAACTTAATAGGCATATCTTTCTTATACTGCTTTTTTTTTAATCTTCCTGTTTTTCCTGCTGTTCCGCTTCAGGGGCCGACGCGACTTCCGCTTCCGGAACTGCTTCTTCTTCGGGTGTTGTTTCTTCTTCCGGAACTGCTTCTTCTTCGGGTGTTGTTTCTTCTTCCGGAA
>JAIRLL010000286.1 GCA_031259505.1 Tannerella sp. | reverse complement strand
CTTGCGGGATGCGGCGAAAAACGGCTGAACCGTACGAACAGGACGGTAAAGATGCGTGCAACTATAAAGCAAAAGGTCTTCATTTTTTCAAAACTTGTTACAAAGATATGCGGAATATTTTAAAACGTACATACTGTTATATAATATTTTTTTGCATCAACTGTTTTTTAACAAATCACCATTGTCAAAGACATATCAGGTTCGGCCTGCGCCATACTTTTCGGAAATATTTCTTTGCACTCATGTTTGCTGCTGTTTTAATTTTGCAAGACAAAGGTAGGCCGCCGCCCGCAGACGGGAAATACCGCGTTTGTGGTATTTTTCATACACATTCCACGTCCGGGTTTATGACCCGCATCGCACGGAAAAACCGCAAGGGCAAGTTTTACCTTGTATCGGATAACCAAAACGGAGAGGAACGGACGTCCCGCCGCTCCGTCTTTTTTTATAAAGACAGTATCAAGTCTTATTTTTTATACGTACATTTGCCTCGTTTTAGTTTCATCCCCCGTCGAATGGAATATGTTTCATATTCCCCCGAACGACACGAAACGGAATTGCCGTTCCCGAAGGCAGGAGAAGGATTAGCGGACATATGATTAATGTATATATGGTAACAAATACTTTGGAGCGAAAAAAGATTGCAGGTCGTATCTCGCAGATACTGGGGCCGGTTATTGATGTCAGTTTTGAGCCGGAAGATGAGTCGGATACGCATATCGTATTGCCGTCCATTCATGATGCCGTGATGATCAGGCGTCCCGACGGGCGCTTCCTTATAGCAGAGATACAGCAGCATACGGGCGAAAGTTGCGTCCGTTCGGTGGCTATGGAATCTACTGACGGCCTGCGTCGCGGCATGGAAGCGGTATCGTTTTACATGCCTATCTGCATGCCTGTAGGCGAGCAGATTAAGGGTCGACTGCTGAACGTGGTCGGCGAAGCGATAGATGGCATGGGACAATTCGACACGACCGGTGCGCAACCGATTCACCGTGAGGCTCCGAAATTCGAAGATCTCTCGACCGCGCAGGAAATACTCTTCACCGGCATCAAGGTGATTGACCTGCTTGAGCCATACGTCAAAGGCGGTAAAATAGGACTTTTCGGCGGAGCAGGTGTAGGCAAGACCGTGTTAATCATGGAAATGATAAACAATATTGCCAGGAAACACAACGGGTTTTCCGTTTTTTCGGGTGTAGGTGAGCGCACGCGCGAAGGCAACGATTTGTTGCGCGAAATGATTTCGTCGGGCGTGATTCGCTACGGGAAAGCTTTTGAAGAAAGTATGGAGAAAGGGCGCTGGGATCTTTCGATGATTGACAGCGAAGAGCTTGCAAAATCACAGGCGACGCTGATATTTGGGCAGATGAACGAGCCGCCGGGCGCGCGTGCGTCGGTAGCCCTGTCGGGACTGACGATTGCCGAATCGTTTCGCGATGCAGAAGGCGGCGTAAAAGACATACTGTTCTTTATCGACAACATCTTCCGTTTCACGCAGGCTGGCAGTGAAGTGTCCGCCCTGCTGGGACGAATGCCGTCGGCAGTAGGCTACCAGCCCACGCTGGCCACGGAGATGGGCAACATGCAGGAACGCATTACCTCGACGAAAAATGGCTCCATCACCTCCATTCAGGCGGTGTACGTCCCGGCCGACGACCTGACCGACCCTGCGCCCGCCACAACTTTTACATACCTCGACGCCACTACGGTACTGAGCCGCAAAATTACGGAATTGGGCATTTATCCGGCCGTAGATCCGCTGGAATCTACCTCGCGTATCCTCGACCCGAACATCGTCGGCGAAACGCATTACCGCACGGCACAGCGCATCAAGCAGATATTGCAGCGCAACAAGGAATTGCAGGATATTATTTCCATTCTCGGCATGGAAGAACTGTCGGACGAAGACCGCATGACCGTTAACCGTGCCCGACGCATACAGCGCTTTTTGTCACAGCCTTTCACTGTGGCAGAGCAATATACGGGTGTTCCTGGCGTGATGGTTTCTATCGAAGATACTATCAAAGGTTTTAATATGATAATGGACGGCGAAGCAGACCATATCCCCGAAGCGGCGTTTCTGAACGTCGGAACGATTGAAGACGTGTTTGTGAAAGCGGACGCGATAAAAAAACAGGCTGCCATATAAAGAACGGACAGCAAACAGTAGACGGAATGTAGCAGATGGCAAAGAGTGAGTTATATATGACAGTCCTTTCACCGCAGGGCACGGTTTACGAAGGCCGTATCCTGTCGGTCGTTTTCCCTGGCGCGGCAGGGAGTTTTGCCGTATTGCCCTCTCACGCGCCGATTATTGCGGCGTTAAAGTCCGGCGCCGTCACTTACTGTACGGAGCCGGGCAGGCAGCAGGCCGTTTCGGTGAGAAGCGGCTTTGTGGAAGTCAACAACAACCGCCTGACGGTGTGCGTGGAAGAAAACAATGTGGCCGAACAACACGAAAAAAAATCATAAAACAGACTGAAGATGAGTGCAAAAGTATATACGCGCAGAAAAGTAAATCGCATTGTCCTGACAGGGATCGCGCTGTTTGGCCTTATCGAAGAGGCGGCGCTCTATTTCTTTTTCCCGCAGCATTATACACCCTATACGATTTTTATACCGTTCTATTTTCTGCTGCTTGCGCTGAGTTTGCTGTGGGCGCTGTCGCATTTCCGCGTGGAGCGAATCCACATCGGACGGGCGCTGGCCAGGATGATGCTGCTCTCCTCGTCGCAGTTCATTACTTCTGTCGCCGTTCTTGTATGTTACATCTCTTTTGTGGGCGTACATAAAAATACGTTTGTGCTCGTATTCGGCATCTATTATATCTGGTTTATGGTGTTGAAGACATTCGTTTTCTATAATATGGAGCATTACAATAAAATCAGGCAGTTAAAAGACAAAGGAAAATAACATGGGAAGCAGGTTTCATAACAGTAAATGGCCGTGGATATGGACAATGGCCGTCCTGACGATTTCCATGCACACGCCTGTCGCAAAGGCGGAGGGTGGAGAAATGGTTCCCAAGGATATCATATTGGAACACGTACAGGACAGTTACTGGTGGCATGTCACTACCATCGGCGAGCATCATGTTTCGATTTACCTGCCTGTGATTGTATACTCGCAAAACAGTGGATTACACGTATTTTCGTCGTCTCGCATTGCACATGGCGAGGCGTACGAAGGGTTTTACATCGCCGGCGAAGGCGATTACGACGGCAAAATAGTTGAACGCAATGCGGCGGGCGAAGAAGTGCGTCCGATAGATATTTCGCTGACGAAAACAGCGTTTGCACTCGTATTCAATTCGCTGCTTATGCTCGTGATCTTCCTGTCCGTAGCCGCCTGGTACAAACGCCATCCCAAACATGCGGCGCCGGGAGGTTTCGTCGGCGCGGTCGAAATGTTTGTGATGAATATCGAAGAAGACGTCATCCGCAAAAGTATCGGTAAAGATTATGCGAAGTATTCTCCCTATTTGCTGACGGCCTTTTTCTTTATTCTTGTCAATAACGTGATGGGACTGGTCCCTTTTTTCCCGGGAGGCGCAAATACGACAGGCAATATTACGGTTACATTTACGCTGGCGCTGTGTACGATGTTGGCAATCAATATTTTTGGAAGCAAGGAATACTGGAAGGAAGTTTTCTGGCCGGAAGTGCCGATGTGGATGAAGGCGCCGGCGCCCCTGATGCCTCTGATAGAAATCGTTGGCGTCATTTCAAAACCTTTTGCCCTGATGATTCGTCTGTTTGCGAACATTACGGCAGGACATGCGATTGTGTTGTCGCTGATGACCCTGATTTTTGTTGCGGCGAAGATGGGTACGACAATGAAAGTGGGGATGACTATCTTTTCGGTGCTTCTGTCCGTCTTCATGAACTGCCTCGAACTGCTGGTAGCTTATATTCAGGCATATGTATTCACCATTCTTTCGGCCGTATTTATCGGACTTTCGAGACCTGAAACACATACAGGAAAAGAGAAAATCAAATCAAAATAAATAATAACTATTTAAAACAAACAAATTATGGAATTGTTAAGTATTTTATTGCAGGCAGCGACGACAAGTTTAAACGCAGTGGGCGCAACGATTGGAGCAGGACTGGTCGTAATCGGCGCAGGTATTGGTATAGGTAAAATAGGCTCAAGCGCAATGGACGCCATCGGTCGTCAGCCCGAAGCGGCCGGCGATGTGCGCATGTCGATGATTATCGGCGCGGCGCTGATAGAAGGCGCAGCGTTGTTTGCGATAGTGGTCTGTTTCCTGGCGCTTTAACGGAAAGAGAGACGACATGTCGCTATTAACACCTGATTTCGGACTGCTGTTCTGGATGACGCTCTCGTTCGGCATCGTCTTCGGACTGTTGGCCAAATTCGGATTCCCCGTGATCACGCAGATGGTGGACGAACGGAAAGAGTATATCCGCCGTTCACTTGATAATGCGGACGAAGCAAACAGACAGCTTGAAAACATCCGGCAGCAGTCGGAAGCCATCCTGAAGGAAGCGCAGAATCGCCGGTACGAAATTCTGAAAAAGGCGACGGACGACGGCAACCGCATCGTGCGCGAAGCAAAGGAACAGGCGGCAGCCGAAACGAAAAAGCAATTGTCCGAAGCCGTCGGGCGCATCGAAGTCGAGAAACAGAAAGCGCTTGTCGATATCCGTCGACAGGCAGCGCTGCTCTCGGTAGACATTGCAGAAAAGATTCTGCACAAAGAACTCGAACGCAGCGAAAGCCAACAGGCGCTTGTCGAAAAACTGCTGGAAGAAGTAGAATCGGAAACTGCAAAAAACTAAACGCGAATGAACGAAGGACTGATTTCGAAACGATATGCAAAAGCGCTGTATCAATACGCCGAACAGCGGCATGAAGAGCAGGCGCTATACAATCGCATGAAAGCGTTGCTTGAGAGCCTGCATGCGTTTCCGGAACTGCACGAAACGCTGTGCAGCCCGATGGTTTCGGCCGGGGAAAAGGAAACGTTGCTGTGTCACGCCGCCAAAGACAGTCCCGAAGAGAGTTATCTCGGTTTCGTGCGACTGATACTGGCCAACCGGCGCGAAAAATCGTTGATGAAAATCGCACTCAGTTATACGGAATATTATCTTCGAAAAAAGCGTATTTCCGTCGTGCATCTTACCTTTGCCACAGAGATGCCACAAAAAATACTGTCGCGCATGCAGGATGATTTTGCCCGAATCACGCACGGCGAAGTAGAATTGTCCGTACGGACAGACCCGTCCGTCGGAGGAGGATTTATCTTCCAGATACACGACCGCCGTCTCGACGCTTCTGTGGCAGGACAGCTTGCCCGGATGCGAAAACAAATTTTAGAGGAAAACAAATACAGTTTATAAGAATTATGATTGACGATATAAAAATCAGTGAAGTGTCGGATGTATTGAAGATGCAACTCGAAAAAATCAATACGAAACTGATATATGACGAAGTAGGCGTCGTATTGCAGGTGAGCGACGGCGTTGCGCGCATTTTCGGGCTGCACAATGCGGAAGCGAATGAATTGCTCGAGTTCGAAAACGGCATGATGGGCGTGGTGATGAACCTCGAAGAAGACAACGTTGGCGCCGTACTGCTCGGCCCGACAGACAGAATCAGGGAAGGCTTCTCTGTGAAGCGCACGAAGGAAATCGCCGACATTGCGGTAGGCGAAGGGATGCTGGGGCGCGTGATTAATCCGCTCGGCGAGCCGCTCGACGGCGAAGGCGCCATCACGGGCGAGAACTTCCGCATGCCGCTCGAACGGAAAGCGCCCGGCGTGATTTTCCGCCAGCCCGTGAACGAACCGCTCCAGACAGGCCTCAAAGCCATCGACGCCATGATTCCGATAGGCCGCGGACAGCGCGAACTGATCATCGGCGACCGTCAGACGGGCAAAACGGCCATCGCCATCGACACCATCATCAATCAGCGCGCAGGCTTTCACAACGGCGATCCGGTGTACTGCATCTACGTGGCTGTCGGACAAAAAGGCTCGACCATCGCGTCGCTTGTCAACACCCTCCGTGAGAAGGGCGCCCTGGACTACACCATCGTGGTAGCGGCAACGGCCGCCGACCCGGCCGCGCTGCGCTATTTCGCGCCGTTTGCAGGGGCAGCCATCGGCGAATACTTCCGCGACACGGGACGCCATGCGCTGGTGATATACGACGACCTGTCGAAGCAGGCGGTGGCATACCGCGAAGTGTCGCTGATACTGCGCCGCCCGTCGGGACGTGAAGCCTATCCGGGCGATATTTTCTATCTCCACTCCCGTCTGCTGGAACGCGCCGCACGCATCATCGACCAGCAGGAGATAGCCGAACGCATGAACGACCTGCCCGACAGCCTGCGTGGCCGAGTCCGGGGCGGCGGCTCGCTGACAGCCCTGCCGATTATCGAAACCCAGGCGGGCGACGTTTCTGCCTATATCCCGACAAACGTCATCTCGATAACCGATGGACAGATATTCCTCGAAACAGACCTGTTCAATCAGGGCGTTCGCCCGGCTATCAACGTGGGGATCTCCGTGTCGCGCGTGGGAGGCAACGCTCAAATCAAGGCGATGAAAAAGGTGGCAGGCACGCTGAAAATCGATCAGGCACAGTATCGCGAACTGGAATCGTTTACGAAGTTCGGCGGCGACCTCGACCCCGTCACGGCCTTCACGATAGACAAGGGACAGAAAAATAAACAGTTGCTGATACAGCCGCAATATTCGCCCATGCCGGTGGAAGAACAGATTGCCGTATTGTACTGTGGCACGCACGGACTGCTCCGAAACGTCCCGCTCAACAAGGTGAACGAGTTTGAACAGTCGCTGCTCAATCTGCTCAGAATACATCACCGCGACGACGTCCTCGAACCGCTACGGAAAGGTATCCCGGACGAAAACGCAATGAAACTGCTCGAAAAGCTGGCGATGGAGATCACGCCCGCCAACGAACGGACAGACCAGTGACAGACACAATATGGCAACACTACGGGAGATAAAGGGACGCATCGTTTCCATCACGAGCACGCGGAAAATCACTTCGGCAATGAAGATGGTTTCGTCGTCGAAACTGCACAAGGCGCAGGTCGCGCTCAAAAATATGCTTCCATACGCACAGTCGCTGCATCACATCATGAACCGTCTTCTCGCAAACGGCTACGCGCCGCCGGGCGTGAGCGAAAAACGGACGGTACGCCGCACCGCACTCGTCGTCTTCTCGTCCGACAGCGCCCTCTGCGGCGCGTTCAACACCAACATTTTCCGTGAACTGCAGAAGGCGCTCGCCGCATACCGCAGCCAGCACGTGGACGTGACGCTGTATGTTGTCGGAAAAAAAGCGTTCGACTTTGCGCGCAGGGAAGGTCTGCACGTCGCGCGACATTACGAAAAACTCTCCGGCGCAACGGCCGGCGAACCGCTCGCAGCGCTGGCGGACGAACTGACAGACCTGTTCGAAAAGCAGGAAATAGACCGTGCGGAACTGATTTATCACCGTTTCAAAAGCATCGGGACGCAAACGCTGACGAGCGAACCGTTCCTGCCCCTGACACCGATTGCGGCGGACAACACCGCCGTGTCGACTGCCACAGATTATATCCTCGAACCCGACCACAAATCGCTGATGACGGCGCTCGTCCCGCAGATGCTCCATCTTCAGCTCTACACTGCCCTGCTCCATTCCATTACATCGGAACACGCCGTCAGGATGATTGCCATGCAAACGGCTACGGACAATGCCGACGAACTCATCGACGAACTCACCGTCGCCTACAACAAATCGCGCCAGCAGGCCATCACAAACGAACTGCTCGATATCGTCGGCGGCGCAGTGAACAACTAATCCCAAACATTAAGGCATGCGAAATAATCCGGAAATCCGCAAACAGATTCCCACTGTCAAGGCTCGTTCGGGACTCTCACCCTATAGCTGTCGCCCCTGCCGGGCGAACAAGAAGTAGAGACGCACCTTGCGGTGCGTCTCTACTTC
>JAIRLL010000242.1 GCA_031259505.1 Tannerella sp. | reverse complement strand
CTTTGTGAAACCTTTGTGCCCTTTGCGCCCTTTGCGGTTAAAAATGCGCTGTTTACGAAAAGCGCTGCGCCCGCTCGAGGTTATGCCTATTCGACGCCGAAGGCGTCATCTGCTACCCCATAATGCGACAATTGAATCTGCGCCGGGCGCAGGGACAGGCGGATACGCCCGCCGTGTTATTTTTTCTCGTTACTTAGTGATTTATCCCGTACCTTTGCAGGAAAAATGAACGGAATGAACCCTTTTTTGCAGCAGGTCGCGACGCTGTTTTATCAACACTTCGGGACAGAGATACGGCATCTTGCATTTGTGTTTCCCAACCGGCGCGCCGGTTTGTTTTTCAGGAAATACCTCTCGCAGGTGGCCGGGAGACCTCTTTTTGCGCCGGCGATACTGACGATCGACGGACTGTTCCGGCAACTGAGCGACAAGACGCCGGCCGATCATCTGCGGATGCTGTTTCTGCTTTACAGGATATATTCGCGGCGGAGCGGCGGAAACGAGCGTTTCGACGACTTCGTCTTCTGGGGCGAGATGCTGCTGAAGGATTTCGACGATGTGGACAAGTATCTTGTCGATGCGCGCCGGCTGTTTGCCAACATCACGGATCTGCGCGAGATCGACAGAGACCTCAGCTATCTGAGCGCGGAACAGATCGAAGCGATACGCGCATTCTGGTCGTCGTTTCATCCGGAGGGCGGCACGGGCGAAAACCGCCGGCGCTTCCTGCATGTATGGGAATTGCTTTATGCGATCTACGACGAGTTTCGCACGACGCTTGCCGCCGAAGGCGAGGGATATGAAGGGATGATTTTTCGCGAGGTCGTCGAGCGGATAGAGCGGGAAGGGAGTTGCGACCTGCCTTACCGCAAGGTGGTTTTCACGGGGCTGAACGCGCTTTCGGCCGCCGAAACGAAGCTGCTGCAACTTCTCAAGAGGCAGGGCGTGGCCGACTTTTACTGGGACTGCGGGTCGAAGATGGTGGTCGATCCGCACAACAGGGCTTCGCTTTTTGTCACTGCACACATGAAACGTTTTCCTTCGGAACTGTCCCTGCCGCCCGAACGGCAGCACGTCCCCGAAATCGAGCTGATCGGCGTGCCGTCGGGAATCGGGCAGGCGAAACATGTCCACACGCTGCTGCGCGAGATGCTCGACGGAAGGATGGCGATGGATCCGGAAGAGGCTCTGCGCACGGCGATTGTGTTGCCGGACGAGCGTCTGCTCATCCCCGTGCTCAATTCCATCCCGAAGGAAATCGAACACGTCAACGTCACGCTCGGCTACCCCCTGTCCGGGACGCCCGTCGCCTCGCTGATGGAAGCCGTGCTGCTTTTGCGCAAGAATGTCCGCACGGCAGACGGACGATACGCCTTTTATCACCGCGACGTGCTTCCCGTGCTCAATCACCAGTATGTCCGTAGCGTCTGCGGCGACGATGCGGCGCAACTGGCGAAAGACATTGCGGAGCGCAACAGAATCTGCGTCGACGCCTCCGACCTGTGCCGCAACCGTCTGCTGTCGCTGATTTTCTCGCCGCTCGACACGGCAGACGCGATTTCGGACTATCTCATTGCCGTCCTGCAGGAACTGAACGGGGCGCTTTCCGCGTCCGGCGCTGAAACGGACGACGGGGATGCTCCCGTTTCCATGGACGACATTGAGCAGGAATTTATCTTTCACAGCTTCACCGTCGTCAACCGGATGAAAAAACTGATACGCGAATCGGGCATCGACATGACGGCCGATACTTATTTCCGCCTGCTCAAACGTGTGACAGACACGATCGCCATCCCCTTCCGGGGCGAGCCGCTGGCGGGGCTTCAGGTGATGGGCGTGCTGGAAACGCGTGTGCTCGACTTCGACCGCCTCGTCATCCTGTCGATGAACGAAGGTATCTTCCCCGCACGAAAAACGTCCGACTCGTTCATCCCCGCCAACCTGCGCCGCGGCTTCGGCCTTCCGGCCGGCGAGTATCAGGACAGCATCAGGGCGTATCATTTCTACCGGCTGATAGCGCGGGCAAAACGTGTCACGCTGCTCTACGACACCCGCACCGAAGGGCTGCAAACGGGCGAAGTCAGTCGCTTCGTACACCAGTTGAGGTATCACTACGGCGTGCCCCTGCGCGACAGACTGGTGGTCTGCCACATCGCCTCGTCGCAGCCGCCGCCCCTGCGGGCAGACAAGACGGACAAAGTCATGACGAAACTCTCCGCCTGCCTGCTCGACGGCACGAAAGCCCTCTCGGCAAGCGCAATAAATACGTATCTGGACTGCCCCCTGAAGTTCTTCCTCGCCTTTGTCGAAGACATGAAGGAAGAAGACGAAGTGACGGAAACGGTCGAAAACCGCCTGTTCGGAAACATCCTCCACAAGACGCTGGAAATGCTCTATCAGCCCTTCTGCGGCGCGACCGTCACGGCCGACCTGCTCAAACGCGCAGCTAAAGAATCGACGCTGACCGACCTCATTGCCCGCGCCTTTGCCGAAGTCTGCTTTCACACGGACAGGGTGCAGCCGCTCGGCGGACAGTATTACCTGACAGGCGAAATGATACGCAAATACGTCCTGAAAATTCTGGAACGCGACGCGAAGATGTCCCCCTTCCGCTACACCGGTTCCGAAAAGAAGATGCAGGAACCATTCCGCCTTTCGGACGGACGGCAAGTCCGCCTGAAAGGATTTATCGACCGCATGGACGAGGCCGGCGGACGGCTGCGTATCGTGGACTACAAAACGGGAATAAAAAAAACGCTCGAATACAAGTCGATGGAGCGCCTCTTCGACCGCGCCGCCGCCGACCGTCCGCAGGCCGTGATGCAAGTCTTCACGTATGCATGGATGCATGGCGTCCGCAACCCGCAACCCGTTCAGCCGGTGGTATACTACGTGCGCGAACTTTTTCTGCCGTCGTTCGACCCGTCCATCTGCGAAGAAAAAGGGAAGGCGCCCGTCACGGACTTCGCACCGCTGCGCGAGGCATTCGAAACCTGTCTGAGGGCATGTCTCGACGAGATGATGAACGCAGACATCCCCTTTGTGCAGACGGCCGACAGCAAAATCTGCGCATACTGCCCCTTTGCCGGGATATGCGGGAGAGGATAAACGCGGAACAGACGGTTCGTCCTCCGGAACGGAAAACATGCCCCCGCTCTCTGAAAAGCCGCCGGATATGATCCGGCTCCGGGATTGCTGAAATGAAATTCAGACAGAAGGCGTATTTCATTTTCAAAATTAAATCCCGATGTTTTGCCGTCTCGCAAACATGTAGTATTTTTGCCCGAAAATTATACTTCAATGAAAAGTTACAGTTTATATATGATCATTCTAATGCTGTGTATGCACGCGCCGGCATTGCTTTCGCAGCAGACGCCCGAAGAGGGCATATTCCTCCACACGGTCGAACGCGGACAGACGGTTTATTCCATCAGCCTGATGTATGGCGTCGACGAGGAAGACATCTATCGCCTGAACCCGTCGAGTCGCGAAGTCATCAAGGCGGGCGAAGCGCTCAGAATCCCGCAGCACGAGCATCCCGGAGAAGAGGCGAACGACGATGAAGCGTATATTTACCACACGATCGAAGCGGGCGAAACGCTGTATGGCGTCTCGCAGCAATACGGCCTCCTGGCCGAAGACCTCACGGATGCCAACCGCGGCCTTACGCCACAGACTTTTGCCGCCGGAAAGACAATTCGCATCCCCTCGATGAAAATCCATTCGCTGCCCGTCACGCAGACGAAAACGGTCGTCCGGGAAATGAAATACAAAATCAGGCGGAAGGAAACGATATACAGCATCTGCCGCCAGTTCAACGTGACCAGCGAAGATCTTGTCGCCTACAACCCCCAACTGAAATCGGGACTGAAAGCCGGAATGGAACTGATCATTCCCGTCAGGACGGAAGAAACGGTGACCGAAATGCCCAGACAGAAGGAACTGGATATTGCGGAACTGATCAGTTACAGACAAAAAATCGAGCAGGTCGACGTGGCCAGAATCGCCCTGCTGCTGCCTTTCCACAAACCCGACGCCGCCACGCCGCTCGACGCGCGCGTGATAGAATTTTACGAAGGCTTCCTGATGGCCGTCGACAGCATGAGAAACAGCGGCCTGTCCGTCGAACTGTATGTATACAATATCGGCAACGACGACGCCACGACAGTAAAGGCGCTCGAAAACATCGAAATCGAACAGGCCGACATGATAATCGGCGGCATGACCGACGAACAGATCGAACTGATTGCCAGCTTTGCAGAAGAAAACGAAATAAAGTACATCGTCCCCTTCTCGTCGCGATGCGAACGCCTGACGATGGAAAATCCCTGCGTCTTTCAGGTGAACACCCTGCCGCAGAACCTCTACTCATACCTCGCGCCGCGCATCCGCGCCCTCTTCCCGCAGTACCGGATTATCCTGCTCAACACCGGCGACCGCAACGTGAAAACGCAGTTCGTCAACGTCCTCAAGGCCGATCTGAACGACAGCCGCATCCCCTTTGCCGAAGTCGCCTATCAGGAAAAAACCTTTCAGGCCGACATGCTGGCCGCGATGAGCAACACCGCACCCAATCTGATCATCCCCTGTTCGGGTTCGCTCGATGCCCTGTTCAAAATCAAGGGTACGCTGCGCAGCATCATCGAGACGAAACCCGGATATGCAATCACTCTCTTCGGGCATCCCGAATGGCAGACTTATACGAAAGACTGCCTCGAAGACTTTTACGCCCTCAATGCCTGCTTCTACGCCACGTCCTGCATGAACGCCACGGCGCCCGAAGCAAAACAGTTTACCGACAAATACAGGGCGCTTTACAGCAAGCCCCTCCCGACGTCGTCGCCCAAATACGCCGTACTCGGTTTCGACATGGGAATGTATTTCCTGACGCTCGTCCGCACCTGCGGACGCAACTTCGACAACTGCCTGCAACGCCACAGATACAACAGCATCCAGTCGGGATTCCGTTTCGAAAGGGTCAGCAACTGGGGAGGCTTCATCAACACGAATCTTTACATCGTGCATTTCAATAAAGAAAATCACACCATCCGCCGCGAAGAATGAGACGAACGACTGTCTGCATATGCTGCTGCTGTCTCCTTTCGCTCACCGTCGCGACGCAGGCGCAGAACGCCGCCTTCCGCCCCGAATGGGCGGCAGGCGTGTCGGCAGGCATGACCTGGGCCAGCGCCGTCTTCTCGCCCAAAGTGCAGCAAAGCATGTACACGGGATATACAGGCGGCCTGACCGTCCGGTGGATTACCGAAAAGAATCTCGGCATCCAGCTTGAAGTAAACCTCAAGCAGCAGGGATGGAAGGAAAACTTCGACGAAGCCGGCGACGGAAACGACTATTCCGCCTACTACTACCGCCGGCGCATGAACTATGTCGACATTCCTTTTCTCACGCACATATACTTCGGCGACGGACGGGTAAACTTCTTCGTCAACCTCGGCCCGCAGGCAGGATTCCTCCTCGGCGAAAAGACGGCCTCGAACCTCAACGGGCTTGAGCCTCAGCGGATAAATGACCAGCACGACATGCCCGCCTCGAAATCGTTCGAGTGGGGTATCGGTGGCGGGCCGGGGGTGGAACTGCGTACCGGCGCCGGCCGTTTCCTCCTCGAAGGACGGTACTACTACGCCCTGAGCGATTTCTACGGCACACGCCGTACGGACGTCTTCGGAAAAGCCTCCGCACAGGTCTTTACCCTGAAAATCACATATCTCGTTCCTGTACGGTGATTTACATACACACACACATCCGCATACACATGGCGCAGTCAATTGAAAATCGACGCAGTCAAATGTATCCGCAAAGATGTTGTCTTTTTCGCCATTAATCGCTATTTTTGCCGTGGAAAATAAAGAGACAATAAAAGCATGTTAGATTCAAAAGAAGCTCTGTATTTGCAGAAAGAGAGTGTTTTACGTCCCGTTATCCGGGATATGCGCAGGTAGATGATGACGACGGAAGTGAAGGAATATACGCTGGATAACGGTTTGACTGTCTGGCTGAACGAAGATCACAGCCAGCCGAGAGTATTTGGGGCGGTGGTGGTGAAAGCCGGCTCGAAAGAGAGCCCGAATACCGGTATAGCGCATTACTTCGAACACATGATGTTCAAGGGGACGGACAAAATCGGCACGGTCGACTACAAAAGCGAACGCAGGTATCTCGACCTGATAGCCCGCAAATACGACGAACTGGCCGCAACGTCCGATGACGCGCTGCGCCGCTCGATACAGCAGGAAATCAACGAACTGAGCGTGCAGGCTGCTCACTACGTCATTCCCAACGAATTTGACAAACTGATCACGAAATACGGCGGAAGCAAGCTGAACGCCGGCACGTCGTACGACTATACCGTGTATCACAGCATCTTCACTCCCCAATACATGACGCACTGGGCGGAAATCAACAGCGAACGCCTGCTAAACCCCGTTTTCCGCATGTTCCAGAACGAACTGGAAACGGTCTGCGAAGAGAAAAACCGCCACGACGACATGATGCTCAACCGGGCCATAGAACGGGTCATGCACATCTTCTTTTATCCGCATCCGTATGCCTGGCCGATAATCGGAAGCGTAGACAGTCTTAAAAATCCGCGCCTGTCCGAGATGCGGAAATTCTTCAGGAAATACTACGTGGCGTCGAACATGGGACTGATCATGAGCGGCGATTTCGATATGGAACGCACGCTGCCCGTGCTGGAACGCACCTTCTCGCGCATCCCGAAAGGCGTGGTAATACCGCTTCCCCGAACGAAAATCCCCCCTCTGCGCGGACGCGAAAAGGCCATCGTCAAGATACCCGTCCCGCTGATGAAAGCCGTTGCGCTGGGCTTTCGCGGCGTGCCTTCGAACCATCCCGACCGGGAGGCGCTGGACATCGCCGTCGGCATACTCAACAATTCCAACGGGACGGGTTATCTGGACAAACTGATGGTCGAGCGCCGCTTGACTGGCGCCATGGCGGGCGGCGAATCCTTCAACGAAGCCGGATTTATCGGCATCGTGGTCGTCCCCAGGCTGGTGCTGCAATCGTGCCGGACGGCCGAAAAACTGATATGGAAACAGATCGAACGGCTGAAAAACGGCGACTTTACGGAAGAAATCTTCAACAGTCTCAAGCGCGAACGGCTGCGCACGCATCTCTCCAGCCTCGAAGACGTCGACTCCCGGAGCCAGATACTCGTCCACCTGTTCGCGCAGGGAAAGAAATGGAGCGATTATCTGGACGAAATGGAGCGGATCGACATGCTGACGAAAAACGATATTGTCAGGATTGCAGGAAAGTATTTTGGCGACAACTACCTCTTCGTAAAGAAAAAAACAGGACAGTACAGGAAAGAAAACCTCGCCAAACCCGGTTTTGCACCCATCCTGCCCAAACACAAGGACGCCACGTCGGCCTACGCCCGCCAGTTGGAAGAGATTCCGGTGCCGGAAGTGAACATACGGTTTCTGGACTTCGAAAACGACGTGCAGACGCGCATGTTGACGCCCAGGGTGACGCTGTATACGACGCCGAACCGCATGAATCAGATCTTCACACTCAAACTGTCGTATGGCATCGGACTGCTGCAGGAGCCTCGCCTGAAGTTCCTCGCCGCCTATCTGCCGCTGCTTGGCGCCGGAAGCCTGTCGTTCGAAGATTTCCGCACCCGGCTGCAGTCTCTGGGAAGCATGCTCGAAGAGGATGTGGACAATCATTCTTTTACGCTTAAAATAAGCGGCTTCGACAGGGCGTTCGTCGAAACGCTGACCATTGTGAAGGATTTTCTCCTCCACGTCAAAGCCGACAGCCGGAAAATGAAAACGCTCGTGGACGACGCCCGGGTGATGGAAAAAACCTTCTTTCAGTCGAACAGCGAAGTAGCGGAAGCCCTGTTCGAATACGTGCAGTTCGGGAAACTGTCGCAATACATGACCAAACTTTCATTCCGTGAAGTGAAATGGCTCGGAGGAAAAGAACTGGTGGAACTGTTTCACCGCGTGCAGCGTACAGAGTGCTCGCTGCACTATTGCGGCACGCTGGACGAAGACGAAGCAGCGCGCCACATCCGGACGTTTCTGCCGCTGGACGAGATCTGCGAAGCATCGACTTCGCCCCTCTACCGCGAATTTGTGAAATACGACCGTCCGCTGGTGTTCTTCTACAACATGCCCGATGTGTTTCAGAACATTATCTACGCCTACATGTCGTGCGAACCGCTGGACACGCTCCGCAAACGGCATGAGGCGGAACTGTTTTCCAGATACTTCGGCGAAGGCATGTCGTCGCTCATGTTTCAGGAGATACGCGAATTCCGTTCGCTGGCATACTACACGTCAGGCGCATACCGCATGCCGCCGTTCTGTCATGCCGGCATGCCCGCGCGCTTCGTCACCTACCTCTCGACGCAGTGCGACAAGACTACCGATGCGCTCGAAGTGCTGAACATGCTGATACAGGACATGCCCGAACGCCCCGAAAGAATCGCCGAAGTGATACAGACCGTCATCAACCGGACAAACAACGACTATCCGTCGTTTCGCGACCTGTCTGCACGGATTGCCGCACACAGGCGCAACGGATATGCCGCCGACCCGAACCGCCAACTGATCGAAGATATCAAAACGATGACCATGAGCGATATTGCGCGATTCTACCGTGCGAACGTGAGAGGGCGCACGCTGGTGTACGTCGTGGTCGGCAACTCGCGGCTGATGGACATGCAGCGGCTGGCAACGTTTGGCGACATCGTGCGGATGAAGAAATCCGATTTCTATCACTGACACAATCAGGACATCAGTTTCGCGAACGTATCTTTTCTTTTCAGATAAAAAGACAGAAGCATGCTTTTGCGCAGCATTTCCGGGATGGGATCGACAACCGTCAGCGCAAGGTTTTCGCGGCGGACGGACTGATAGGCGCGTTTCTTTTTCGCATATTCCCGACGGGCGCGAATGACAGCCCCTGCACTGGCAAACTGCCCGGTCAGCAGAAAATGCAGCATCGCCAGACCGTCGAGCCAGAAACGCAGGCGCATCACGCCGGCCAGTTCCCTGTCCGGCATATTCTTGTATATCATCAGCAGATTGTTGCGGAAGTTAAGAAACGTCTTGTGCGGGCTTTCCATGCGCAGCGTCGCACCGCCGACATGATAGACGACCGAGCCGGGAGCATACCTTAAACGGTAGCCGCGCGCCCTGAGCCGCCAGCACAGGTCTATTTCTTCCTGATGTGCAAAAAACTCCGCGTCCAGGCCGCCCGCTTCGAGATAGGCCGCGCGACGCATCACAGCGCATGCTCCGCTTACCCAGAAAATATCGGCCGGCGTATCGTACTGACCCGTGTCTTCTTCGACAACGTGCAGCACGCGACCGCGACAGAACGGATATCCGTAGCAGTCTATCCATCCGCCCGCCGCGCCGGCATATTCGAAACGGCGCCTGTCCTTGAAGTCCAGAATCCGGGGCTGCACGCCTGCGACCGTCGCGTCGCCGTCCAGCATCCCGACAGGCTCGTCCAGCCAGTGGGGCGTCACCTCCACATCGCTGTTCAGCAATACGATATAATCGGCTTCGACCTCGGAGACCGCCCGGTTGTATCCCTCCGCAAATCCGTAGTTACGGCTGAATGCCACAATCCGCACGGACGGGAATTTTTCACGAAGCATCGCCACCGAACCGTCGTCCGAGCCGTTGTCCGCTACCACAATATCCGCCTCTTCCGGCGGCGTGCAGGCAATCACCCGGGGCAGAAACTTCTCCATCAGCGCCCTGCCGTTCCAGTTAAGGATGACGACCGCCACTTTTTTTCTCACAGACTCCGTAATGTTCATATTTCCTGTCCTTGTTTTGTTTTGTTTGATGCTGCAAAAATAGACATTAATTTATTCCCTCTGATAAATCCGGCAGAGCAAAATGCGAATTGACGGATAAAACCCGGAGAATGCCGAGACGGTCCACGTGAATTTTTATTATTCAAAGAGATAATTCAAAACCTGCCCGCTGAGTTGCATGAGTGATATTTCGCAGAGTTTCGTGTTGTATTCGGCGATGGAACGGCGTTCTTCGGCCTCGAGCAGGCTGTTTTGTGCTTCGCGCAGTTCGATACCCGACAGTTCGCCCAGTTTGTAGCGTTCGATGGCGATGGCATAATTCTCCTGCGCCGCGATCAGGTTTTCCTTTTCCAGCGCCCACAGTTCCAGATTATTCCTGTACGCAGCCCAGAGGTTGGAGTGGTCTGTTTTGAGCGACAGTTCGAGTTCCTGTACGCGCAGTTCGCTGTTTTGTATTTGAATGCGGGCGTTGCGCTGTTCGCGGCGACGGTTCATGCCGTCGAAGAGCGAGAAGCCTAGCGTCAGTCCATAGTTGAATCCCAGCCTTTTCTGGAGGTCGGTCGCACCCGCTGTTCCGTTCCAGCCGAGCGTGTAACCGTAGCCCGCGTTAAGCTTCAGATACGGATAGTTGCGGCTCAACGCCTTTTTATAGTCCAGTTCGGAGAGCGTTTTGTTTTTTTGCGACGCGAGCAGCGAGGCGTTATGTACGAGCGTGTTGTCCCACAGTTCGATTCCGTTCAGCGAGGAGTTCGGAGTGATGGACGAGTCGCGGATCTGGATAAGGCTGTCGACATTCTTGAGCGCCATCAGTTCATTCAGCCCGGTACGCGAGGCATGCACCACCTCGAACTGTGTCAGCAGCCTGGAACTGTCTGCATTGAAATCCACCTTCGCCTGCTGAAAGTCGAGGCGCGACATGGAGCCGATATAGTAGCGCTCTTCGACAATGCGCAGCCGTTCTTTCGACAGGTTCACGGCCGAGCGCAGGTTGTTGAGGCGTATCTGCTGGCGTATCAGGTTATAGTATTCGCTTGCGATGTCGGCGACAAAATCTTCGATGACCATGCGGGTATTCAGTTCGCCCATCCGCTGCAGTTCTTTCAGCCTGGCGTAGTTGACCTGTATGCCGAAGCCGTCGAAGAGCGTCCAGTCGAGATTCAGTCCGACACTGGCCGTTTCGGAGTGGACGCCGTTCGACGTCGACGCCGTGCCGTCGGTATAGTTGTAGCGGTAGTTGTATTGCGAGCCGCTGAACCCGGAACTCAGGTCGAGCGTGGGCAGATAGCCCGCATTGCCGGGAATGGCTTTGTTTGACGCAATCTGCTCTTCGTTGCGGACAATGCGGATGGAATAATTGCGTTCCAGTCCGATTTCGATACATTGCTGCAGGCTATACGCTCCCTGTGCTGCAGCGCCTGCACATGTCGACACGGCGGCAATTATGGCCAGACTTAATCGCTTCATACTGTTACATTTTTCTTTTTCATGTCCGTCGAGATAAAACTGTACATGGCGGGGACGATAAACAGCGTCATGAACGTGGACAGCATCATCCCTCCCACCACAGCGATGCCCATGGCAATCCGTCCGTTGGCGCCTTCGCCCGATGCCAGTATCATGGGTACCAGCCCCAGAACGGTCGATATGCTTGTCATCAGGATAGGCCGCAGGCGCTGCACGGAGGCCGAATGTATCGCTTCCGTCTTGCTTAAACCCGCTCCCTGGCGCTGGTTGGCAAACTCGACAATCAGAATGCCGTTTTTCGCCACCAGCCCGATCAGCATGATGATACCTATCTGACTGAAAATATTCATCGTAATACCTTCGGCGCTCATATACATCAGTGCGCCGGCGATGGCCAGCGGCACGGTGAACATCAC
>JAIRLL010000230.1 GCA_031259505.1 Tannerella sp. | reverse complement strand
GCGGCTATTCGATCAACAGGCGGACGGCTACACGATCAATAGACGGACGGCTGTTCGTCTAACAGACGGGCGGCTGTTCGCCTAACAGGCGGGCGGCGTCGAGACAAGACGCAAGGCGGCGTCGAGACAAGACGCTTGAAACCTGTGAAACCTTTATGCCCTTTGTGCCTTTGCGGTTAAAAATGTTCCGTTCACGAAAAGCGTCATTGCGAGGCCTTATATCCCCTCACCTCGCATCTATCGGCGTATACTCCTGCGTATCCAGAATATTGCGGTAAGCCGGACGGATGATGCGTTTGCTTTTGAAGTTCAGTTCCTCGATGCGGTGCGCCGTCCATCCGATGATGCGCGCCATGGCGAAGAGCGGCGTGTAAATCTCCTGCGGAAGTCCGATCATCTCGTACACGAAGCCCGAATAGAAGTCGATGTTCGACGAGACGCGTTTTTTGCTTCCCTTGAAGTGGTAGAACGATTCGATGGCGCGTTCTTCGAGCAGTTCGAGGAAGGCAAATTCTTCCTGCCGGCCTTTTTCCTTCGCCAGGTCGCGCGCAAGTTCCTTGAGGAGAATCGCCCTCGGGTCGGAAATCGTGTATACCGCATGTCCGATGCCGTAGATAAGGCCAGTCTTGTTGTAGACTTCCCTGTTCAGTATCCGCAGGAAATAGGCGTCGATTTCCTCGACGTTCTTCCAGTCTCCGATGTTTTCTTTGAGATGGTTGAACATGTCGACCACCTGGATGTTGGCTCCGCCGTGCAGCGGCCCTTTGAGCGAGCCTATGCCGGCGGCGATGGACGAGTAGGTATCCGTTCCGCTCGAACTGGTCACGCGGACGGTAAAGGTCGAGTTGTTGCCGCCTCCGTGTTCGGCCTGCAGTACGAGCAGCAGGTCGAGCGTGCGCGCTTCGAGCGGGGTATAGTTTTTCTTCAGCATGTAGAGGAAATTCTCCGCAATCGTCAGCAGCTCGTTCGGATGGCGGATGTGGAGCGAACGCCCGTGCGTACTGTGGCGGTAGATGTTGTATGCATAGGCGACGACGGCCGGGAAGCGCGAGATGAGCTGTATGGACTGGCGCATCAGGTTTTCGGGCGACGTGTCGTCGGGATTCGGGTCGAAGTTGTACATCTCCAGCACGCAGCGCGCGAGGGTGTTCATGATGTTTTGCCCTTCGAGGTCGATGATGTTCATCTTCGTTTTCTGCTCCAGCGTCATGTTGTCGTTGAGCAGTTCGCGGAAATTGGCCAGTTCTTCCCTGTCGGGCAGTTTCCCCGAAAGCATCAGGAAGGCTACTTCTTCCAGCCCGAAACGCTTCTCGCGAATCAGCCCATGCACGATGTCTTCGATGTCGTAGCCGCGATAATACAGTTTGCCGGGGATGGCTTTCAGCGTCCCGCCGTCCGTTCTCTCGTAGCCGACGACGTTGCCGATCTGGGTAAGCCCGACCAGTACGCCCGAGCCGTCTTCGTTGCGAAGTCCGCGCTTCACGTTATACTTCGCAAACAGATTGTTGTCGATCCGGCATGTCGTCTTTACCGACTCCGACAACTTGTAAATCAAATACTCTTTCTTCATAACAAATCAATTTTCAAATGGATTCCGTGATTACTTTTCCAAACGCCCGTGTGGCGAGCGTTTTTCCGTGCGGCATGAAACGCGCCAGGTCGCCCGTCGCCTCGCCTCGCGCGAACGTCTGTTCCATTGCGCGGGTGATCAGGGCGGCCGCTTCGTTCCATCCCAGGTATTCGAGCATCATCACCGACGAAAGTATCAGCGATGAAGGATTGGCGATGTCCTTTCCCGCGATGTCGGGCGCCGTCCCGTGCGTGGCTTCGAAGATGGCATGTCCGCTGTCGCAGTTGATGTTGGCGCCCGGCGCTATGCCGATGCCGCCTACCATGGCCGCCAACTGGTCGGAGATGTAGTCGCCGTTGAGGTTCAGCGTGGCGATGACCGAATACTTTTCGGGCGTCAGCAGCGTGTTTTGCAGGAAGGCGTCGGCAATCACGTCGTTGACGACGATTTTGCCTTCGGCTATTTCTTTCGCAAACTCGCGTTCGGCCAGCGCATATCCCCAGCGCTTGAAGCCGCCTTCGGTATACTTCATGATGTTGCCCTTGTGCACCAGCGTCACGCCCGGCAGTCCGTGCTCCAGCGCGTAGCGGATGGCGGCACGCACCAACCGTTCGCTGCCCTCGACCGACACCGGCTTGACGCCGAACGCCGAAGTCTGCGGGAAACGCACTTTGGTCACGCCCATTTCGCCCGTCAGGAACTCCATGAACCGCGCGGCTTCGGGCGTGCCCTGCTGCCACTCGATGCCGGCGTAGATGTCTTCCGTGTTCTCGCGAAAGATTACCATGTCGACCTTCTGCGGCTCCTTGACCGGCGTCTCGATGCCTTTGAACCAGCGTACCGGCCGCAGGCAGACATACAGGTCGAGCGTCTGGCGCAGCGCCACGTTCAGCGAGCGTCGGCCTTCGCCCACGGGCGTCGCCAGCGGCCCCTTGATGCCGACGAGATATTCGCGAAAGGCTTCCAGCGTCTCTTCGGGCAGCCAGTTGCCCGTCCGCTCGAACGCCTTCTCGCCGGCCAGCGCCTCTTTCCACTCGATCGAACGCTTGCCGCCATACGCTTTCTTCACCGCCGCATCGACGATCTCCTGGCCGACCGGCATGATTTCCGCCCCTACGCCGTCTCCCTCAATGTAGGGAATCGTCACCCGGTCGGGGACGGAGAGGCGGGTTGATGTTTTCGTTTTCTCTATTTTCATACAATATTCAACAATTCAGTCATTTATTCAGACAGTTCAGCGCTCCGCCCGCCCGGTACCACTCGATCTGCAGGTCGTTGAACGAATGGCTGGCAGGGAACCGCTCCCGCGTCCCGTCGGAATGATGCAGGACGACGGCAAGCGGCTCGCCCGGCCTGAAATCCTCAATGCCTTCGATCGTGATGCGATCATCTTCCCTGACCCTGTCGTAGTCGTTCCTGTCGGCGAAGGTGAGCGCCAGCATACCCTGTTTCTTCAAGTTCGTTTCGTGGATACGGGCGAAGCTTTTCGCAAGAATTGCCTTGACGTTCAGGAAACGCGGCTCCATCGCCGCATGTTCGCGCGACGAGCCTTCGCCGTAGTTGTCTTCGGCAACGACAATCGACGCGATACCCTTCGCCCTGTACAGCCTGGCGACGGCCGAAACCGCATCATACTCTCCCGTCAACTGATTCAATACCCGGTTGGTTTCGCCGCTGAACGCATTGACCGCGCCCATCAGCATGTTGTCCGAGATCTTTTCGAGATGACCGCGGAAACGCAGCCACGGCCCCGCCATAGAGATATGGTCGGTCGTACACTTCCCCTGCGTTTTGATCAGCAGCGGCATGTCGACAAGGTCGCCCTGCCGGGGAGGCGGGAACGGTTGCAGCCGTTGCAGCCGTTCGGACGCGGGATTGATCCGCACCTCCGTCCGGCTGCTGTCCGGCGCGACGTAGCCGCTGTCTTTCACTTCGAAGCCGTCCGGCGGGAAATCCGTTCCCTCCGGCGCCCGGAGCGTCACTTCGCGGCCGTCCGCCGTCTGCAGCGTATCTTTCAGCGGATTGAAACACAAATCTCCGGCAATCGTCAGCGCAACCGTCAGTTCGGGCGACGCCACGAATGCATGTGTATTGGGATTGCCATCGGCGCGTTTGGCGAAATTGCGGTTGAAAGACGTGACGATGGCATTCCTGCGCGTATTGTCGTCGGTATGGCGTTTCCACTGCCCGATGCAGGGGCCGCAGGCGTTCGCCATGATCACGCCGCCGATTTTCTCGAAATCGTCGATGATGCCGTCGCGGGCGGCGGTATGGCGAATCTGTTCCGAGCCGGGATTGACAATCAGCGAGGCCGCGACAGGAATACCGTCTTGCAGCGCCTGCCGCGCGACGGATGCCGCACGGCTCAAATCCTGATACGACGAGTTGGTGCACGAGCCGATCAGCCCCACTTCCATCCGCTGCGGATAGCCGCCGGCTTTCACTCTGGCGGCAAATTCGGACAGCGGCGTAGCGGCGTCGGGCGTGAAAGGGCCGTTGATATACGGTTCCAGCGTCGAAAGATCGATTTCGATGATGCGGTCGAAATATTTTTCGGGATTATCGACCACTTCACTGTCGGCCTGCAGGCAGGAGGCGACGTTTGCCGCCCACGCGGCCACGTCCTGCCGGCCTGTCTGTCGCAGGTACGCCGCCGTATGACAGTCGAAAGGGAATATCGACGTGGTGGCGCCCACTTCGGCGCCCATGTTGCAGATGGTAGCCTTGCCGGTGGCCGGGAGCGACGAAGTCCCTTCGCCGAAATATTCGATGATCGCGTTCGTGGCGCCTTTGACGGTGAGAATGCCGGCCAGTTTGAGGATGACGTCTTTCGGCGCAGCCCAGCCGTTAAGCCGTCCGGTCAGCCTGACGCCGATCAGTTCCGGTATCTTCAGTTCCCATTCCATGCCGCTCATCACGTCCACCGCATCGGCTCCGCCCACGCCGACGGCAATCATTCCCAGCCCGCCGGCATTGGGCGTGTGCGAATCCGTGCCAATCATCATCCCGCCGGGAAAAGCGTAGTTTTCGAGCACGACCTGATGGATGATGCCTGCGCCCGGCTTCCAGAAACCGATGCCGAACCTGTTTGATGCGGTTTTCAGGAAATCATATACTTCGCGGTTGGCGTCTTCTGCCGTCAGGATGTCGGCGTCCGCGCCGAGGTCGGCCAGGATGAGATGGTCGCAGTGCACGCTTGCCGGGACGGCCGACTTTTCCCTTCCTGCGTTCATGAACTGCAGCAGCGCCATCTGCGCCGTGGCATCCTGCATGGCTACGCGGTCGGGACGGAAATTGACGTAGTCGACGCCACGACGGTATGCCTTCAAATCCTTTGCGTCATATAAATGCGCATACAGAATCTTTTCCGCCAGGGTCAGCGGGCGGCCGGCGACGCTGCGTATCCTGTCGATTTTGTCGGGAAACTGCGAATAAAACGTTTTCAGTGTTTCGATGTCGTAAACCATAGATAATTATTTTGTACGTTAAATAATGCTGTCACTCTCTCACAGGCCTGTTTCCGGATATGTTTGCCGAGTTGAATCCGGTCGAAACAGTGCGCTTTTGCGAAATCTCATTCTCGAAGCGAAAACCTGTAAATCGGCTGATTTCCCGTCGACTTTACGCTGCGAAAGAGTAATCGCACATTAAATATTTACAAAGATAGATATTTTCATCGAAAGAACAGTATTCGCCGGCAATGGAAAAAACATAAGCGGGATAATCTCACGCATCCGCGAAGAAGTGCAACGTGGCAGGGAGACGTGCCGAAAAAAAAACAGGCGCCCGACGGACGCCTGTTTCCAACAGAATTAAGGCAAAGTTTCGGCATCTGTATCACAGATTTTGTATGATCCCTGCAAAAACAATACTGCCCGTACTCTTTTCCTTGATGAAATAGACGAACGGGCGGTTAAATGCCATTACATGAGGTTGAACCGGTTCCGGTAACATTAAATCCGCTTTTATGACCGTTGCCGCAGCGCCTTCGGCGCCTTCCTCGTTTACCTCAAGAGCCGTTTTTTGCAGAACCAAAGATACGAACAGGGGGGTAGGCGAAATCAGCGAAAAATCGGCGGCTTCAAACATGGACGTCATGCCCAGCGTTTTCAAATCTTCGTTCAGCGTCCGTCCGTATTCAACCTTGAAACGGGGCAGGCTGATGTCGATTGACTCCTGATGGAGTTTGGACAGCGCGTTGTCCCATGCGGCAGCGTCCAGCGTTTCCAGGACGGAAGCCACGGACACGTCTGCGGCCGGAAGCAGCAGCGTCATGTCGAACGCCGCGTTGCCGTAGGGCAGCTCGACCAGTTCGAACGTTTCCGCCTTTGCGTATTGCAGGAGCGCGGTCTGCTTCATGGTCGGAAGACTTGCGGTCGAGCCGTTCAGACTGTGGAAAGGCGCTTTCTCCGTCTGCGATTCGTCGAACGGGAATGTCCAGCTTCCCTTGAAATACAGCGCATTCAGCAGATACATCACACTCAAATTGTCCATCGCGCCCAGCAGTTCGGGAATCAGTCCCTGCGTCTTTTCCGAACACCAGCCGTTGATTCGCTCTACCGTGCCTTCCCGGTCGGAAGAGTCAAAGTCCAGCACGTCGGCGTCGAAATACGTTTGATTCACTTCCTTAAATGCGTCCAGCGCCGAAAGCCCGTCCGCAATCCAGATCGAGTTGGCGTCCTCGAACCGGACATGCGTGTCTAATTCCTTCAGGGCGTCCGTTATCTTGCGGAAGTATCCGTTCACATCATCCCGCGTCACGTCGCCGTAGCCCAGCGCGGTTTGAATCTCTTCCTGCGTCGCTCCGTTTGCGCCGTTGTTGAGCATGGCCAGCGCCAGGCTGAGGCTCAGGGGAGAGAGCAGCAGGTTGTCGTCCTGCGCTTCGCCGGCCACCTGCCTGAGCAGGTTGAAGGCAAAGACGTTGTTTCCCGTCACCACGGTTTCTTCGGCGCGGGTGAGCGGGATGTCTTCCCGCGGTTTCAGTGTCGCGACGGGTTCCGGCTCTTTCGTCCCGGATTGTTCCGTGGAAATTTCCGTCGGCGTCTCGCTGTTGCAGGCCGTCAAACATACGCCTGCAACCATTGCTAATGCAATCAGTTTACGTTTCATTTTCTTTTAATTTAGTTGATCGTTAAAACATTTCTATCATTGATACATACCTTCTTTATGATGCAAAAGTTTAAAGATGCGTTTGGCGTCATTGCTTTCTGATAAATCTGTTCCCAACACAATTCGGGGCTAAAGATAAAGTCTTTTTTTTACATGCGCAACTTTTTTTGCAAAAAGTGCATGAGCCCTGTTTTTTCTTGTAAATCTGCGCTCTGAGTTTAGGGATGGGAAATAAATAAACTGTCACCGGTAGCTGCGAGATACGAAGCAGAAAGCAATCCGGGTCTGCGCGCTGTCCCGGACTGCTTCGCCGTTTCAGGCAAGGCAGGGCATACCGATTGTGTCATTCCGCTTTTAGTGTTGATGTGATTCCGGGCTTTTGAGACAGCCCCGTAAAATCCTAAAATTAAATA
>JAIRLL010000225.1 GCA_031259505.1 Tannerella sp. | reverse complement strand
TATGTCGACACGCAGACAGCCCTCCTTCAAAACATAAGCAAAATCGGCGCAAAGAGCCTGGAAGACCTGGGCAAAGCCCGTGGCGAAGCGTTGAATGTCGTCTTCAAACCGGTTGCACTGACACCGGAAGAACTGAAAGCATCGAAAATTTATCCGAAAGCCACATCACTCGCATTCGAAACGGGATACGGAGCGCTCCGCACCATTCCGCGCGAAATCCAGGCCAAACACGGAATCATGCCTCCCTTCGGAAGAGGCGGCGGCGCAAATTTCGAAGTGCAGGGCGGCAGCGTGTATATCATGAACGGCGCGGAAATCGCCCGTCTGACCGCCTCCGGCAACAACAGCGTGCTGGACATAAAGAAAATGCTGGACGCGCAGTTCCCCCATGCCGAAAGCCTTGCCGACATCATGCGGTATCTGGAACTGCTGAAAGAAGTAAAATTTGTTTCATGGTAATAACTGCGTACATTAATATCAACTGCATATGAAACCGTTAAAAACCTTTCTGACCATCCTCGTCCTCTCGCTCGCAGGATATGGAATTGCATTCGCACAACCGCCGGCCGCCGGCAGCGACGCGGAATACATACGCGAACATTACACGAAAATCGAACGGATGATACCCATGCGCGACGGCGTCAGGCTGTTTACCGCCATCTACATACCCAAAGACAGAAGCGAAAAGTATCCCATCCTGCTCAACCGGACGCCCTATACGGTCAGCCCCTACGGCGAAGACCGGTACCGCCCCTCTCTCGGCCCCTCCTCACTGTTCGTTCGCGAAGGATATATTTTCGCATACCAGGACATTAGAGGACGGTGGATGTCGGAAGGCGAATTTGTCGACGCCCGCCCCTACATTCCGGACAAGAAAAGCAGGGAAGACGTGGACGAAAGCAGCGATACGTACGACACCGTCGAATGGCTGATAAAAAATATCGAAGGCAACAACGGCAAAGTCGGCATCTACGGCATTTCGTATCCCGGATTCTACGCCACCTGCGGCATCATCGACAGTCATCCGGCGCTGAAGGCCGCTTCGCCCCAGGCGCCGGTAACCGACCTGTTCATCGGCGACGACACATACCACAACGGCGCCTTCTTCCTTCTGGGAAACTACACCTTCTACGCCAACTTCGGACAGGTACGCCCCGCACCGACCGGCATGCCCTACTACCAGCCGATTCGCTTCGGCACGGAAGACGGCTACGGGTTTTTCCTCGAAAACACCTACGCCGACCTGAAAGAGAAGTACTTCAAAGACCTTGTACCGATCTGGGACGAGATGACCGCGCACTACACGTACGACGGGTTCTGGCAAAGCCGTACTCCCCTACCCCATCTCAGGCATGTCAAGCCGGCCGTCCTGACCGTCGGCGGATGGTATGACGCGGAAGACCTGTACGGCCCGCTCAAGACGTATGCCGCCATCCGCGACAACAATCCCGGCGCAACAAACCACATGGTGATGGGCCCCTGGCCGCACGGCGGATGGGCAAGAGGCAACGGCCAGGTTTTCGGCAACGTGCATTTCGATTCGAACACGTCCGAATATTACCGCGAACACATCGAACTGCCATTCTTCAACCGGCACCTCAAGGGCAAAGGCAACCCGGACATACCCGAAGTGACAGTCTTCGAAACAGGAAGCAATCAGTGGCGGACATACGACGCATGGCCGCCCGCCACGGCCAGAGATGCCTGGCTCTTTCTGGGCAGCGAAGGCCGCCTCTCGTTCGACAGTGCGCCGGAACAGGGCGCTTACGACGAATATGTCAGCGACCCGGCCAAACCGGCGCCCTATACGTCCGTCACCGCCATGCGCCCGGTAAGGGAATACATGGTCGAAGACCAGCGCTTTGCCGCCACGCGCCCCGACGTGCTGGTCTACCGGACGCCGGAACTGGAAGAAAACGTCACCCTTTCAGGCCCGCTGAATGTGGAACTGTATGTCTCCACCACCGGAACGGATGCCGATTTCGTGGTGAAGCTCATCGACGTGTATCCCGACTCCACGCGCAACCGTGCCGAGACACCGCCGCACGTCCGGCTCAGCGCCTTCCAGCAACTGGTGCGCGGAGACGTGATGCGGGCTAAATTCAGAAACAGCCTGACTGTTCCCGAACCGCTGACGCCCGGCGAAGTGACGAAAGTGTCGTTCGAACTGCGGGACATCGCGCATACGTTCAAGAAAGGACACCGGATCATGGTGCAGGTACAAAGCGCGTGGTTCCCTCTGGTAGACAGGAATCCGAATCAGTTCATGGACATATTCAAAGCCAAAGCTTCCGACTACCGCAAGGCTACGCACCGCGTATACCTCGACGGCAGGCAGCAGTCAAGAATCGGAGTGAAAAGGATTGTGCACTGAAAATTAGTGATTAATGAATTAGTGGTTAGTGATTAGTGGTTAGGGAAGCAATCCATACCTGTCATTTCTGTCTGTTTGAAAAGTATATGGCCTTACACAGTGAGCAAACAGCGAAATACGTCCGGTCACTAACCACACTAATCACTAATAATTAACCGCTATTACAGAACTTTTGTATCTTTGCTTCCGAAAAAAACACAATCGAATGAATGACTGTTTACTTGTCGGAATACTTGCTGCGAGCATCGTACTGTTGCTGTTCATGGTGCTGCGGCTCAAGATGCAGGCCTTTATAGCGCTGCTCATCGCGTCCGTATTTCTCGGACTGGCTACCGGCATGGAGCCTTCGTCCGTCATCAAAAGCATCACGGAGGGAATGGGATCGACGCTGGGCTTTGTGGCAACGGTCGTAGGCATCGGCGCGATTTTCGGGCAGATGCTCGAATCGTCGGGCGGAGCTGAATCGCTTGCCCGTTACCTGACAGGCCGGTTCGGCAGGGAACGGGCGCCGTATGCGCTTGCTCTCACGGGCTTTATTGTAGCAATACCTGTTTTTCTCGACGTGGGATTCATCATCCTCGTGCCCGTGATCTATGCAATGGCGCGCGATACGCGCAAATCGTTGCTTTATTACGCGATACCGCTGCTGGCCGGTCTGGCCGTCACTCATGCTTTTATTCCGCCTACGCCCGGCCCGATTGCGGTGGCGGAACTTATTGGCGCCGACCTGGGCTGGGTGATACTTTTCGGCGTCCTGGTCGGGATTCCCGTCACGCTGCTGGCCGGTCCCGTATTCGGACGGTTCATCGGCAAGCGCATCTTTGTCCCCGTGCCGGACAATTTCGAACATGCAGGCAATATACATTCGCTACCCTCATTCCGGCAGGTCGTCAGCATCATCGCCATTCCGCTTGTACTGATTCTGGCCAATACAGTAACCGGCGTGGCAGCAAAAACGTATCATTTCGAAGATGTTTTATGGGTGAAAATCGTCGAGTTTGTCGGACATCCGTTTATTGCGCTTATCATTGCCACGCTGCTGGCCATCTACTTCATGGGGCTGAAGCGCGGCTTCACACGCGAAACGATTCTTCAACTGAGCACAAAGGCGCTGGCTCCCGCCGGACTGATCATTCTTGTCACGGGAGCGGGCGGCGTATTCAAGCAAATGCTGATCGACAGCGGCATGGGAGTCATGATTGCGGAAAAGATGACGGGGATAGCTTTGCCGCCCGTGTTGCTGGCGTGGCTGCTGGCGGCCGTCATCCGCGTCACGCAGGGGTCGGCCACCGTGGCCATGATTACTTCGGCGGGACTGATGGCGCCCGTGCTGGAACTGTTCTCCCTTTCGGAACCTCACAAGGCGCTTGTGGTGATAGCCATCGCCGCGGGAGCGACCATCCTGTCGCACGTCAACGACAGCGGGTTCTGGCTGGTGGGCAAATATCTTGGGATGAGCGAAAAGCAGACGCTGCAATCGTGGACGGTCATGGAAACGGTTATCGCCGTGACAGGCGGTTCGATCGTATTGCTGCTAAGTTGTTTGCCGGTTTGACAGTTCATGATGCCGGCAGCGAAACCCCGTCACTGGCAATCGTAAATTTTCTCCTTGACGGATTTTTTTCTTCCGGATGGAAATTAATGCTCTATTTTCCATCCGGCGTAGTGATTCAAAATATACACGCCCCGTGCGACGCGGACAAATGTGGCTTTACAGTAGGGCGACGGTTTGTCTTTTTCGTGCAAGGCCATGATACTGTTGATATATGTCCGTTTTTTCCGGTATGGAGGAAGAATCTCTTCGGGCATCATGGAGGCATACTGTTCGAGGGAGTGCATGTTGAATGCTTCGACAACAAATTCATTTTGACCGTTTCCGGGAATCACTGTTACCTCCAGGGGATTGCCGTCGTCCGTGTTGCGCATCAAAACAATAAGGAAGAACAGCATACTGTGCGAACCGATACGGAACAGGCGTTTGTCGTATTCGTATTCGATAGTCGGCGGACATACCCGGTTCCAACAGCTTATCATCGTTTGTTCGTTTGCAAGCTGCTCATGCTTCCGGTTCAGGCGTTTATATTTAATGTATGACGAAAGCAGCCGGTCGACCGCCTGCCGGTTCGAACTGTCGGCAAGAGTGAGCGACGCGCCTTTGCCGATCAGGTCGAGCGCCAGTTCCGTCTGTCCGTATTGCAGCGCCATCATCAGTCCCGTAACGCCTTCGTCTAAAGTGAAATCGACTCCGTATTTCTGAACGACGGCGTCTACTTTGGATTTATTGCCCAGTCGCAGATGCTTTTCATATTCGCGGCGTTCGGCGCGTATTTCCTTCATGAAGAGGATGGCGCGCTGAAACTGCAGTTTTGCCAGAGCATCCACCCAGTCGTAGCGGCGATGATGAATTGCGTACTGAAAGAGTTGTTTACGTTCCTTTTTTACTTCCGTTTCTTTTTTGGCGGGGTCGAGCGCCAAAGTTTTGACAGTATCCAGTTGTTCGGGAGAAAGATATTCATATCCAAGATATTTGGCGCGTATTTGCTCTGCCTGTTCATGTTTGCCCTGTTCTTCGAGACGTCGGGCTTCGTTGAGCCATTCCTCGCGCGTTGATCTGGTTTCCCTGACGCTGATTTCGGCTTTCGTTTCCTGCATTTGCAGGAGTTTCAGAGCAGGATGCGCGGAAAGCCGTTCGAAGATGTAAATGTTTTTAATGGCGCGGGTAACGGCGACATAAAACGAGTTGATGTAAAATTTGTAGATTTCGGCGTCCTTGTCGTTTTTATCGCCTGCACGGTTGTAACGCAGTTCTTCCTGCTGGAGGTTTTCGACGGTTACCCCGGCGATGATTTCGCGAAATTCGGCTTCGTGGCCGGAGATGAAGTCGACCAGGATAACGTTTTCGTATTCCAGTCCCTTGGCTTCCTGAACGCTGAATATCAAAGGCGTCTTGAAAAAACGGGCTGCTTCGGTTTTTTGCGCGTGACCGGGTACGATGACGGCGTATCTGGCGCTGTCCTGCGTGCGGCGGTTCAACTCTTTTTTCTTTTTTTCATCGTTGAGATACAGCAATACTTCGCCATTATCCTTGCTGACGGTATTTACCAGATAGTTGCTCTCACGGTCGATGGAACCGAAACGGCTGTTTTTGATTTTAAGCAGACTGTTGCTTAGCTCCACTACGCTGAGACTGTTACGGTAATTGGTTTGCAGGATTTTAATCTGATTTTCTTTTCTGTCGCCCGTCTCGTAGAAATAGGTTTTGATTTTGCTCCACGAAAAGAAATTCGGATGCACAATCTGATTGCTGTCGCCCGTGAGGACAAAATGCTGCTTCTGTTTCAGGGAGGCAAGGATGCATTTCAGTTGAATGTTTGTAATATCCTGAACTTCATCGACCATGATGTAATCGTAGCAGGGTTGCACCTTGTCGAGATACTCGTAACAAAGGATGTTGCTGTCGTACATGTCTTCTTCTTTCAGCCAGTCCACATATTTGAGAAACAGCGGATGAAGCCGTTCTCTTTCCTGCGTGGAAAAAATGGACTGTTTAACGCCCAGTTCCATGTATTCTTTCTGCGACAGCCATGCCGTATGCACCGGCGAACCGGTAATCACGCCTTTAAATTCCTCAAACACACGATATGGCTCGTTGATTTTCACCGACTGTGCATATCGGCCGAACCACCGGTCGAAATGCTTGAACTCCACTTCACGCCCTTCCGGTATCTGCCATAATGAGAGATAATCTTTGAGCGAAAGGAAATCGGTCTCCTGATACTCGTTATCGTAACCGGAAGAGTAATAGATATTCGAAGCATTGTCAACCAGATATTTCGACAGCGACACGTATGCTACATTTCCGTGCAGACTCTTGAGTTTTTCCAGCACAAGCGCTGTCTTGCCGCTACCCGCCGACCCGACGATTATCAACGGCGGATGAAGCGAATATATGTCTTTCTGGAAATCGTCGAAGGAGATGAACTTGTTGAGCATGTGAATAACTTTGCTGCTTTTGTTCAGGTAAGTCAGTCTGACGGGCGGAGTTTCCGTCTCTTCTTCCGGAGATTCGACAGGAATAAACCTGCTTTCGTCAATAGCCGCCCCACGTAAAAAACGACTGTGCGCATAGTTGTGCTCTTTTATGACTTCCAGTAACAGGATATACTTTTTTTCGTCGTATGTTACAAAACTGAACAGCAAACGGTCGCGAATGTCCAACCGTGCCCGGTAATATCCCGTGCCCTGCATCTTGCGAACGTCCGCACTCTTGAAATCTCCCGACCGTAATTGTTTCAGCGTCTTTGAAAAAGTCTTCTCGACCGATTGGATATTTAAATTATTCTGATATAATATGTCAAACATTGGCTTACTTTTCTTATTCGCCCGCAAAATTACATGAAAAATTCGGTATTTCCATGCGCGTGAGATATAAATCAAGACTACCCCCTGTCGCGCTTTTCACGTACGGATAGATATTCAGGTATCTATTGGATACCGATATGGCGTGTATTGGAACCGGATTTTTCATTAAAGCCGGCGTATCTGCTTCTTGAGAATATAATGCACAATACATGACCGCGTGAAGTATAATCTCATTTTTTTTACTTGCTTAAAGTATTATATCTTGTTTATTCCGTATCCCTATATCAGGGCAGGGGCTCCGTTTTTGCATATCAACCGGCCTGCGAAACCGTTTTCGGCTATTTCGGCGTAGTTGTGTCCGGCGTCGGAGGGCCAGCAGGCGGCGAAAGAGAGCGTCCGGCTGCCGGTGTTCGCCACGCGGTGCGCCACATGTCCGGAGATGTAATGCAGACTGCCGGGGAACATCCGTTCCGCCCACACGCGGCGCTGTTCGTCCATAAGTATCAGCATACCTTCGCCCTCCAGTCCCCAGTAATATTCCGCACGGTCGGCGCAGGCATGGAAATGTCCTTTGGTCATGAAATATTCG
>JAIRLL010000168.1 GCA_031259505.1 Tannerella sp. | reverse complement strand
GATGAAGAGGCGGAAGAAGTCGGTCATACGGCTGTTCCAGGCTGTGGACACGCTGTCGGGCAGTCCGTCGGCATAGGGGTTCAGTTCCTTCTGAAAGTCGGAATGCGATTCCACGGCTGCGCCCGTATTCGAGTCGGGAGACGGTAATACCGTAAGATCCAACTCGGTAATCATCACCTTCACGCCGGTTTCGGCAAAGGCAAGCAGGCTCTTTTCGAAGTCCTCAATCGCCGGATAGTCCATGCCGATATGCCCCTGCATGCCTACGGCGTCGATGCGCAAGCCGCGCTCTTTCAGCGTTTTCACAAGCTGAACTACTGTGTTGCGTTTTCCCTCAAGCGCCATCGAATAGTCGTTGTAATAAAGTTCCGCGTCGGGGTCTGCTTCGTGTGCATACCGAAATGCCAGCGGAATAAATTCCTCGCCCAGTATTTCGTAGAATTTGCTTTTGCGCCACGAGCCGTCGTCGAGTATGGCCTCGTTGACCACATCCCATCCCTTGATGCGCCCCTTGTAGCGCGTCACCACCATAGTGATGTGATTTTTCAGCCTTTCGGCAAGTATTTCGGGCGACACGTTATGCCCTTCTCCATCCACGCAAAGCCACTGCGGAGCCTGCGAGTGCCATACGAGGCAATGTCCCGTAACCCACATGCCGTGTGTCTCGCCCCATGACACAAACCGATCGGCTTCGTCAAAAAAGAACTCGCCTTCACGCGGCTGCAGATACATGCTTTTCATGCAGTTCTCCGGCACGATGGCCGAGAACTGCTCACGCGCTATGCGTTCCGACAGGGTATCAATTCCCGTAAACTGATTCACCGAGAGCGCCGTCCCGATGAAGAACCTGTCTTTCAGCGCATCCTTCAGGCTTGCGGTGTTCAGGCGGAGAGACTGTTCGCATCCTGTTAGCAAAAGGGTTATAACGACGCTGTAAAAAAGAGATTTCATAATTCTGTTATTCATATGTTTAGTAATTAATTGTCAATTGTTTTTTTCGGATTCATTTTTTATATCATTCACTCGCTTCATTTTCGGGGGAAATTATCCTGTACTTTCCGCTGAGGTGCATAAAGGCGAACAGTTGCAGCAGTCCGTCGTAGTAGGCGTCGAAGTAGCCGTCGTCGTAGGGTTTGTTTTCGGCATTCCAGAAGTGGTCGATAAATTCATGGCTTTTGGCGTGTTCGCAAGCCAGCGAAACGGCGGCGGCGGTGGCTACCAGCCCCAGCGAATGACGGAGTTTCACCTTGCCGCCGGCAGGAAGAATCCACTGCACGTTGCTGCCATCCGTATTATACTGGTCGACGAAAGTATTTACACCCTGCAAATACAGGAAATTCTGTATTTTATGCCCGTATTCGCATTGCCATTCCCGGTCTTCGCAGCGCCACGAGTAGTCGAGGGCAATGTTCATCGGCACGCGCCACGAGTCGAAACGGAAGGCGTCGTTGCGGAAGATCATGCCGTTGGGGGCTTTGTATTCGCGCACCGAGCCGTCGTATTCGTTCTGGTCGGGATTGAGAGCCGTCACCGGGTGCACGGACTTGTGCAGGTATTCTCGGGCTTTCACAGCGCACTCCCGCCAAAATTCCGAGCGCCCGTCGTCAGCCCAGCGCGCCCACACCTCGTAAAATGCGGGAATATGATACGACGGGTCGGTGAACGTCGCGCCCCAAAATGCTTCAGGCGTAAAGGTAATAAGCCGATGCTCGACGTCGATAAAGTTGGTTATGCCATCGTCGTTTTCGTTCTTGGCAAAAGCGCAGTCGAGGATATATTGCGCCTCTTTCAGGTAATTAATTTCGCCGTCGTTGCCCCAGCGGTTGGAGGCGAACAGCAGGGCGGTTATGTAATACAGTTCACCGTCGGAGGCAGGGCCTTCGGCGTTGTGCGTGCCGTCGGTTTTGCAACTCCATGCGAAATAGCCTTTGTAGCGTCCTTCTTTGTGCTGCATATACTTGACGCCCCAGCGCCACAATCTGTCAAAAATATCTTTACGGTCGAACTGCACGGCAATCATCAGCCCGTACGACATTCCTTCGGTACGGACATCATGATTTTTAAGGTCGGAAATATACGCCATCGAATCGCCGACTTCAAAATAAACCTTGTTTTCGCCTTCGAACACCTGATAAAACAAATCATCCAGTTTGGCTTTTATTTCTTCTTCCGGATAACCGACTTCGGCAAACAGATTGCGATAGTTTTTCGTTTCAAACGCACCTTTCGTCCACGGTTTCAGTTTTCCTTTTTGTGGAGCAGTATTATTATATACGTACAAGCCCGGTATCACGCCTGTAAAGTCGCCGTCCACCGGAGCGCTCAAATTTTCAGCATCGGCGTTTTCGACTACGGTGAGCCAGTTTTCGCCCTTATCATACGAAACCAGAAATGAATACCTGTCTTTATTCCCCTGCACTTTCAACGTCACAGGCCTGTTCGCATATGCATCGGGGATTTCGATTTCCGCCAAACGCGCCACAGTGCCTTTCGAGCGATTGAGCAGGATACACGGTTTTCCCTGTTCGTTTACGCTTTTCCCGAAAACAAAATTATGGTCTTCTTTTTGATAACATACCAGGCCGGCAATGTCGCCTTCATTGGAAGGCGCGTATTCCATTTCGGTTTGCACTTCAAAAGTCAAATGCGTTTGTCGGATTCCCGTAAATGCGGATTTTGCCGCTTCGTATATCGTGTTTCCGGTCGAAGTGATTTTAATTTTGCCGTTTTCCAGCTTCCACCATTCGTTTTCGGGCGAAATGTGCAGGAACAGCCAGTTGTCGGGTAATTTTTCGCCGTTAAATTCTTCGTGATACACGCCGTCTGCGCTTTTACAGTCAAAATAGCCAAACACGGCCGCATCATCGCCCGCAGTATTGCATGAATACAGGACAACCGCCAATATATTAATACATATAACTTTTGCGACTGATTTTATTTTTCTCATAACATGATTTTATTTTATACAGTAGTTATTTTCCAACACTTCGGTCTGGGTATATCTTGCTTTCTTTAAGTTGTCAAGCTGATACACGGGGCGTTCTATATCGTAAGGAATGGGAAGCTTGGAGAATGTCTGGAAATATAGCAAACAGGCGTCTTTCCACCACACGGCGTCTTTTGCCTGTATTTGCAGTTTCGCCTGCACGTCGGCAAAGCGTTCCGTATCGACGTACTGTTCCAGCCTGTCCCATGCCTTTTGCAAATCGCGCGCTTCACGGACGCCGCGGTCGTAAATGTAACAGAGTTCGTCCCACAAAGT
>JAIRLL010000281.1 GCA_031259505.1 Tannerella sp. | reverse complement strand
TGAAGATCTGGAATACGAAGTGCAGGAAAAACCCGCATTTGCCGTCTTTCCAAAAAAACATCCGAATCACTAAATCACAGATAATATGTTAGTCACAGGTTTATTAATCAGTATTCTGTTTGGCCTCTGCGTAGTGTTGAGCATCTCCCGGCAGTTGAAATGGACAGAAACGTTAGGGCTGGCCTTTCCGGTGGGTATTGGTGTACAGACTTTCCTGATGGTGTGTCTGGATTTCGTGGGCATCCGGATTACGGCTACATCGATCATCCTTGTTTCTCTCGTGTGTATGGCGGCGCTGATCGTCCGGCTGTATTTCTGCCGCAAGGCGCTCGGGGAATGGTTTGCTCCAATATGCATTTTTTCATATCCAAAAATCAACTGGTTGTGGATTGCCGTTATGGTCGCTCTGGCGGTAGTGTGCGTCATGAATGTTGCAAAAACGATGTATTATCCTACTTTCGACACGGACAGCGTCAGAGGATTTAATCTGACCGGTATGGCTGTAGCGCACGAAGGTACTGTCAAAAACCTGTCGCTGTATAATGATGTGAATTTTCTGCCGAGAAATTACAATCTGTATATGACGTATACACCACTTGTACAGTTGGGTTACACTTACGTGTACATGCTGGGAGCGGAAACGTCCAAGATTTTCACGGCGTTGATATTCGTCTCGTTTCTCTTTGCGTTTTATGGCGTAACAAGCCGTTTTGCGACGCACACCCTGACCGCGTTAACGACTTTTTTTGTTGTGATTACGCCCGAAATGTTAGGATTTTCTTCCATGTCGGGCTCCAATTTCGTACATGCCCTGTATGCTTCGCTGGGACTTTTGTTTTTTGCAGTCTGGTATTATAAGAAAATGCCTTCATTTTTATGGCTTTCCGCCGCATTGCTGATGCTGAACGTATGGACACGCAACGAAGGACTGGCATTTATCGGAGCCGCCTGTTGCCTGCTGGCTTGGCAATGCATTGATTTTAAGCGCATAACGCCCCCCCCGTTAAAAAACATGAAATAACCAAAAGATTTCAAGTCAACAAAGCGATTTTTCTGTTCGCGGCGTTGTGTCTGTTCCCGTTTGTTTTCTGGCAGATTTTTCTGAAAATAAATCATCTGGAGATTGTCCGGATGATGATCTTCAAGCCCTATTGGGACAGTGAAAAAGTAGCAACCATAGGTCGAGAAATGTGGGCGCTGTTCAGTAGCCCTGTTTTCTACGGATTCACATTTGCGCTGTTTGTTGTAGTCCTTATTTCCAATATATGGCATCTTTTCAAAAAAGGCGATCATCTTGTCACCCTGTTATTGATATTTCTGGCGTGGCTGTTTTACACCATTATGGTTTATCAAATTGACTACGTATGGGACACGCTGGAAAATGTGATGAGGTATTCATACAAGCGTTTTCTGTTCTCGTTTGTGCCGCTGTTATGGTTCTATGTGGCGGCAGGCCGGAACATAAACCGGCTTTTCGAGAAGATTGACAACTTTATATATCCTCTTCCAAAAACAGGCAAAAAAAGATGAACACAACACCATTCGAATATACCGGTACTTCCAATCTGGAAGTCATGCAGGAAGCGGTCAAATACAATTCGTTCCTTGCGTCATTGATATTAAATCGCACGCAGTCGCCACAAAGAATGCTGGATATCGGAGCGGGTATCGGAGCGCTTGCCAAATTAATAAGAGATGCGGGACACAACACCGTTGTGTACATGGAACCGGACGTTCAACAGGCAGCCCTGTTGAAGGCAAAAGGGTTTGAAGTGCATACATTGCTGGACGACATTCCCGATTATGCCGACTGCATTGGCTTTTTGGCTACCTTATTATATAAACTGACAGATAAAAGCGGTCGTATCAGTCGAAAAAAATTACTCTTTTATGACCGTTACTGTTTTCCCCCGAGTAGAATCGGAGACCTGCTTTTTGGGAAATTATTCGGCAAAAATGTATTTATCATTGCCGGAAAAACAGACGTTTCCAAAAATAATAAAGTTACACGATGAAAACATTATCCATCATTATTCCAGCCTACAACGAAGAAAAAACAATTATCCCGCTGTTGCAAAAAGTTGTGAACGTAAAGTTGATAAACGACATGCAAAAAGAAATAGTTATTGTAAATGACTGTTCGCGGGACATGACTCCGGCATTGATAAATGACTATATCCCTGCCCATCCGGAAGCAAACATCAGACTGATCAACCAGGAAAAAAATCAGGGAAAAGGCGCAGCCATCCGTAAAGGTCTTGAAAAAATAACCGGCGATTATGTCATTATACAGGATGCCGATTTGGAATGTGAACCGGAAGACTATAATGTCTTGCTGGAGACCTTCCTGAAAGAAAACCTGAAAGTGCTGTATGGTTCCCGTTTCTTGAACCCGCAAAACAAACATTCGTATTACTCGTTTTACCTGGGTGGACGGGTGGTCACTTTTTTCGCAAACCTTTTATTCGGTCAACACCTGACAGATGAGCCTACCTGCTATAAATTTTTCGAAGCGGCATTTCTCAAATCCATTCCGTTGAAATGTAACGGATTTGAATTTTGTCCGGAAGTGACGGCTAAAGTGGCGAAACGCGGCATTAAAATTCGGGAAGTAGCAATAAAATACTATCCCCGTTCAATAAAAGAAGGAAAAAAAATAAAATGGACGGACGGAATAAATGCCATCTGGACATTGTTCAAATACCGGTTTATAAATTAAGTCATGCAAAAAAAACGATAACCAGACAGGAATTCTGTTTTTTATTTTTCTTCTGTTTCCTCGAATCTTTGCAACGCAAAATGTGCGCAATTCGAAATATTTCCTTAAATCTCAAAACTCCTGAGCTGCCAAAATTGATATGTTTTATATATAGCGTTTCAATTAGACTGATATAGCAAAACATTACTGTCGCAAACTTGTCCGTAAGTCCGAAGGACTGAAATCCGAAACTTTAGTTCGACACAGTCAATAACCCCGAACTGCGCTGCGCCTGTTCGGGGTTATGCAAATTTAACGCCTCCGGCGTTATCTTACTCTACTGAGGATATTGTTGCATTATTTCAGCAGTTCCGCCAGTTTTGCCTCAAGTGCATCGCCGCCAAGATTTTTTGCCACGATGACGCCATCCCTGTCAATCAGGAAGTTCGAAGGAATGGCGCGCACACCGTAGAGCGCGGCGGGTGCACTGTGCCAATATTTGAGGTCGGAGACGTGCGTCCACGTGAGATTGTCATCTGCGATGCCTTTCAGCCATGCGTCTTTTGTTCTGTCGAGCGACACGGAAAAGATATCGAATCCCCTGTCTTTATATTTGTTGTATAGGGCGACCAGGTGCGGATTTTCGCGACGGCAGGGCGGACACCACGACGCCCAGAAATCCAGCAGCACATAACCGCTCCCCAGTCGCGACGACAGCGCCACAGGCTGGCCTTCCGTATCGTCGGCGATAAAATCGGGCGCGGATTTGCCGGGCGCAACGCTCAGCAGCGTTTCTGCCAGTTCTTTCAGCGTCTTTACGTACTGCGTCTCCCACAACGAAGAATCGAGCAGCCGGATATTCGCCTGTATTTCTTCGGGCGACAGCCTGTACGAAAAATTACGGTACAATACATATGTGGCTACCAGCGATTTGGGATGTGCCTTGATGAAGTCTTCAATCACTACCTCATCCTGTTTCAGATATTCGGCATACAAATCCTGCTCTGTCGAACCCGTCACTTCCGAATGACGGTAGTTTTCCGAGGGGTCTAAAACAACCTGCACCGGATTGGCGTCGAGAAAGATCATCAACTGGCCTTTCTGCGTATCCGTTGTCAGTCCGTAAATTTCGGGCAGCGGGGCAATTGTCGAGAAGCGAAAGTTCCCGTCGACCACTTCGACCGAATCAATCACAAAAAACAGTTTCTCCTCAAATTTTTGCAGATAAACTTTTTCCGCCTCGGCGTTTACAACTTTCCCTTCAATCACAATGCAGTTTTTCTGCTGATTTGTACATGATAACATGCAAGTCAGAACTGCAAATACAAGAATCGTTTTCATTTTCATAATCTGTTTCAACTTTAATTATTGTTTGATGCTCCAAAGATAGATATAAATATATTATGTTCGTATCACATCTTTATGGTATTTTTCATCTGCTGCCTCAAATGTGGTACAGTTCAGTTTATATACTGCCCTACCCTATCCGCTTTGCAATGTCGTCGGCCAGATGACTTGCACCGATGCGGAAATGATTGCTGTCGAGCCAGTCTTCGCCCAACAGTTCTTTTACAAGCGTATAATACAGCACGGCGTCTTCGGCCGTACGTATGCCTCCGGATATTTTGATTCCGGCCATGCGTCCCGACAGTGCGGTATACTGTTTGATGACTTTGCACATCACGTATACCGCTGCGGGCGTGGCGCCGGGATAGCCCTTACCGGTTGAGGTCTTGATGAAATCGGCGCCGGAATACAGCGATAAAATCGCCGCTCGCCGGATATTTTCCGTTGTGTCCAAAGCGCCCGTTTCCAGAATTACTTTAAGTTTTGCCTGGCGGCAACTGTCCTTTATTTCGGCCAATTCGTCTGCCAGTTCTTCATATGCTTCGTCCAAAAAATAGCCTAAGTTCATCACCGCGTCGATTTCATCGGCGCCTTCCATTACCGCCATTGCCGTTTCGGCAATTTTTACTTCCACAAAAGTCTGCGCAGACGGAAATCCGCCCGCCACCGATGCAATCTTTACCTCCTTCGCCAAAAGCGATTGTTTGACGACTTCCACGAAGACGGGATACGTGCAAATAGCGGCCACGTTCGGGAATGCGGGATTTACGCCCTCGGCTTTGTTTACGCGCTCTACCAGGCGCCAGACCGTTTCTTTCGTGTCTGTCGCGTTCAACGTGGTCAGATCGATACAACTGTATATGCGCGACAGCGTTTCGACCGTGAAATTTTCCGCGAAATGCGCATCACGGATGGCCTGCACTTTTTTTGTGACTGTTTCACCGGATTCCGCTGCTTCGAAGCGACGGAAAGATTCCTGATATTTGTTTTGCTCAGTCATATGAATTATAATTTTTTGTTTTGTATGTGTCGTTCTTTGTCCCGTTCGGTTTTCTTTCGCATGTTTTTTTCAAAGGCGTCGCCAAGATCGACA
>JAIRLL010000098.1 GCA_031259505.1 Tannerella sp. | reverse complement strand
CTGCACTTCGATATTCACCCGCGAACCGTCGGTCATTTCGGCGCGAAGGTCCAGCACGCCGGACTTGTCGCCAATAATGTCTGCCGACAGCAGCCTGTTCTCGAGGATTTTTATCGTCGAGATCCGGTCTCTGCCCGTTTTGTGCAGCACGGCGTTAAGAAAAGCCGTCAACTGTTCCTCATCGCCTTCTTCGCTCATGTATTTCATGAACAGCCAGTCGTTCAGCGGATTTAGCCGCTCTCCGTTTATACTGATGTCTTCATTCCTGTCTTCCGTATTTTTGCTGTAAAGTTAGCGCTGTTTATAATCACACGAAAATTATTTTCGCATGGCGACGAAAAAAAGATGTTGCCGGATGCCATAGCCGGCAGCAACGGTATCCCCGTCATGACGTAAATGCCGTTGCTGCCGGCTATGGCATCCGCCGTCAGCGAGAAGCGTAGCGACGTGGCGATCCAGGACTCTGTTATCTTTCAATCTCACTTTTTTACTCGCTTAAAGTATTATATCTTATTTATTTCGTATCCCTTAATGCAAAAGTATGAAATTTGCAGCGAAGAATGTCGCATATCTCGACAAAAAAAGATATTTTTACGACATCAAAAGAGTCAAGGAGGTTTAAGTGATGAATACATATCCTTTTTTTACGCCCGAAGAAAAGCGGGAATTTTTTTCTGCGTATCACGCACTGGTTTCGAAACTCTCGTCGTGTCTGGAAAAAGACGATGTGCCAAAGATGAAAGCGCTCATGCGTCGCGTGGTGGCGCTCGACTGCTACGGACGCGATCATAACGGCATCAACGGCCTTCTGCGCAATATCCGCACGGCAGTCATCGCCACTTCGGACATTGGGTTGAAGCGCACGCCCGTAATAGCGCTGCTGCTCTACCGTCCCGTCTATAAGAAGGTCATCGGCCTGGAAGAAGTGAATGAAGCCTTTGGCGACGACGTGACGCTCATCATCAACCGTCTGCTGAAGACGTCCGACCTTTATGCGCGCAATACGGCCATCAATTCCGAAAATTTCCATCACCTGCTCTTTTCGTTTGCCGAAGACGTGCGCGTGATCCTTGTCATGATTGCCGACCGCCTTTGCATGATGCGGATGGGCAAACAGATTCAAAGCGACAGGGAACGCATCCGTCTGGCTACCGAAGTGTCGTATCTCTACGCACCGCTGGCGCACCGGCTGGGGCTGTATAAAATCAAAAGCGAACTGGAAGACTTGTCTCTCAAATATATCGACCCGAAGCAATACGACTTCATCAAGAACAAACTGAATGAAACGAAGCGCTCGCGCGACGCCTACATCGCCGAGTTTATCAAACCCATAAGCGAACGCCTTGAAGCGGCCGGCCTCAAGTGCGAAATCAAGGGGCGCACCAAATCCATCTACTCCATCAACAGCAAGATGAAGAAGCAGCAGACCGGTTTCGAAGGCATATACGACCTGTTTGCTATCCGCGTGATTCTTGATTCGCAGCCCGAAAGGGAACGTTCGGAATGCTGGCAGACCTTTTCGATCATCACCGACATGTATCAGCCCAATCCCCACCGGATGCGAGACTGGCTTTCGGTGCCGAAAAACAACGGATACGAAAGCCTGCACATCACCGTGCTGGGGCCCGGCAACAGGTGGGTGGAGGTGCAGATACGCACCCGCCGGATGGACGGGATCGCCGAACGCGGACTCGCCGCGCACTGGAAATACAAGGGCGTGAAAACAGAGCGCGGACTGGATGAGTTCATGAACGGCGTGCGCGCCCTGCTCGAAACACAGAACGCCAACCCGATAGACATGATGCGCGATTTCAGGATGGACCTGTATCAGGACGAGATATACGTCTTCACTCCCACCGGCGAACTCATCAAGCTGGCAAAGGGCGCCACCGTGCTCGATTTTGCCTTTGCCATCCATTCGAAGCTGGGAAGCAAGTGCGTTTCGGGAAAGGTGAACGGGCGAAACGTCTCCATACGCCACGTGCTGAACAATGGCGACTCGGTAGAAATCGTCACCTCTCCGCAGCAGAAACCGAAGCAGGACTGGCTCGCGTTCGTGACCACATCCAAAGCCCGCACGAAAATCCGGCAGGCGCTCCGCGAAGAAGCCGCCAAAGCCGCGGAGTATGCCCGCGAACTTCTGCAACGCCGCTTCAAGAATCGCAAGATCGACGTCGACGATGCCCTTTTCATGCGCTACATCAAAAAGAAAGGCTTCAAGACCGTCACCGATTTCTACCTCGAAATAGCGGAAGAACGCCTGGACATCAACAGCGTCATCGAAGAATATCTCGACATGGAACGCCGTGAAAAGGATACGACCGAACATGCCGAAACGCGCAGCGCCGAGCAGTTTACCGCTATCCCGCAAACGGATAAGAGCGTCGCGCGCGATGAACTCGTAATCGACCGCCACCTGACGGGCATCGACTACAAGCTGGCCAAATGCTGCAACCCCATCTTCGGCGACGAGATTTTCGGCTTCGTATCCACGCAGGGCATAAAGATACACCGCCGCGAATGTCCCAACGCGACCGAAATGTTCAGCCGGTTCGGCTACCGCATCCTGCCGGCGCGATGGAACAGCGAAGGCGGCGGTGGCGGATACGGCATCACGCTGCGCGTCATCGGGCACGACGACATCGGCATCGTCACCAACATATCGTCCATCATATCCAAAGACAGTGAAATGACGCTCCGCTCCATCCACGTCGATTCCGTCGACGGGCTTTTTCAGGGCGACATCACCGTGATGGTGCGCAATACCTTGACAATGGACCGGCTCATCAAAAAAATCAGAGAAGTCAAGGGCGTCAAGCAAGTCATGCGCCTGCATCGCACAAGCCTGTGAATATCCGGGGGTAAATCCTCCTGTGCAATCCCGCGGCTTGCATCTCCAAACAAAAAGGCGGAAAATCCGAAGATTTTCCGCCTACAAACCAAACTAATACCTAATTATATAAATAAAAAGACTACTGTATCAAATTTGTAAATTCTGAATTGGTTGCATATTTTGCAAATTCGAGATCAAGACCGGCTTCTCTGGCAAGAGACGGTTTCTTTGCAATGGCTGCTTTCAGGTTGCTGACAACACCGCTGGCATCGTTGGTACGTGCCGAAACGACGGCTTTCAGATAGTCCGTGATGGCATCTGCCTTCGGAACGGCATTGAGTGTCTGCGACGCTTTGCTGTAATCTTTTGCAAGTATTTGAGCCAATGCGGCATTATTGCTCTTCGTCGCGCCGAACGAACTTACTGCCCTGGCATATTCGCCCTGCTTAAGATAGAGTATGCCGAGCGCTTCGCCCAGTTCGGGTACGCCGGATACACCGCCAATCAGTTGTTGTGCCTTCGCGATGTCGCCTTTAGTCAATGCGATCAGTCCGAGGTTGAGGTTCGATTCGCTGTTGCTCTTAATGCTGTTGGCTTTGTTGAAAAGTTCTTCGGCCTTCGTCAGGTCGCCGGCGCAGAAACGTTGTACGCCGACATTGTTCCATGAGCGGTAATCGTTGGCAAACAACTGCGTAGCCTTGCTGTAAATGGCTTCTTTGTCTGCAGCGCTATTTGTCAGCGTAGCGGCGTAGAGCAATTCTTCCACGTTCAGTTCCTTCGCGTTGTTTTGTGCCAGACGGCTGATTTCTTCGTCCGATTTGCCGATGATTTCGACATTGGCAGTCAGACGCGAGCGGCGCAGCGCAGGAAGGATTTCGTCGGCCAGCGATTTATAGATGGACGAAATGTTTTTGATTTCACGTTCTCTTTCTTCCGGATCTCTGTACATGGACAGCACGCGCAACACGAGGTCTTTATCCTGCAAGTTCGATTTGGATACCAGCGCCTGGAATCCTTCCCAGTCCTGAGCCGTATAGTTGGCGTCGAGAGGCACGTCGATTTTCTTTTTCTTCAACTCCCGTTCGAGATATTTGGAAGTGTTCTGTTCGCGTCTTTCGGCCAGTGCGTCGTTGAGTTTCACGCCGCCGTCGGGCGAAGCGTATGCCGAGATTTCGATGGAAACATTCTTGTTGGCTGCGCTGTTAGCCTCTTCGACAAGATCTTTCCATACCTGAATTTCACCCTTGTTCAACTCTTTGGAGCGAAGCTCGGCCTGTTGGATAAGGAACATGATGCTCGCGTCGTGCGCTTCCTTGATGATGCGCTGGAATTTGTCCGGCCCGATGGCAGGATTGGCGGTTGCCGCGTCTGCCAGCTCCGAAGTGGCGACTACGCCATCGGCGATTTTAATGTCGGGCAGTTTCACGGTTTTGTTTTTGATTTTGGCGTCGAACGTCAGGTAAAGTTCCGATTTTTTCATTTCGGGTTTGTACTTGAATGACGATTTCATCGTCACGTTTCCACCGCTTGCGTAGGAAATAGCCGTATTGTTCGCTTTCACCTTTTCGCCCTGATACGTGTAGGCCGTACCCCATGTTTCGCCGGTGGCGTAACGAAGTACTGGCGTGACGGTAACCACGGCATTTTTGTTGAACCATTTAGCCGGATACGCGATGCCAATGGTTGCAGAGACTTGACCGCCAACGGCTTCAAGTGGCTGAGGTTCTGTGTTGATGTACTGTCCCGACAAGGGTTTCAGTTTTCCCGAACACGATGCTAAGGCAATAATTGCCGCCATTGCAAGGAATGGCATAAAAAGATTTTTTTTATTCATAATGCTTAAGTTTTAAATTGTAATTATTATTATTTGGTTATTACTTTTCTCACAACAAATCACGCTTGAAATGTCAGTGTGCTCAATCAAGTGCAAAGCTATCTTTTTTTTTCAAAAGAATAAAATACCGGAGTGTAAAATATATTTTATTAATATGAATTAACTTTACGTTCGCATTGCCTTAGATTCAGACCACGGATTTTCACTAACTTTGCCGCACCTGATTGCACGGCTTTCACGGCTTACAGTGACGTACTTCATTGTCTGCTCACTATCAGTCCGCTGGATTGCTTTGTTCTTCGCAATGACGTCGAACGCGCTTCGTCTCCGCGACTGCGAGGCACGAAGCAGGAAGCCATCCGGCACGTCATTTCCCCTTTCCCCCATGAGACGGGACGGGGCGCCGCAATGACAGTTTTTGCCGGCGTCAGGTTGTATATTATTAATGTATAGCAGTAGTTAGTATGATGACATATCACATAAAAGCGCCCGCAGGGACGATACAGTCGGCCGTACAGCTTCCGGCGTCCAAAAGCGTCAGTAACCGGATATTGATACTGAATGCCCTGAGCGAATTTCCCTGCGAAATATCGAACTTGTCGGATTGCGACGACAGCAGGGTGTTGCTGCGCGCATTGCAGTCGGACGAGCCGCATGTCGACGT
>JAIRLL010000071.1 GCA_031259505.1 Tannerella sp. | reverse complement strand
AAGCGGCGGAGTATACCGGACAGCCGGTCACAATGTCTCTTTCTGCGGATACTTCCCGTATGAAGCCCCCCTTTACACGTGCATCGTTGTCATTTCGCACCCGCGCACCGGATTCCCGTCAGGAGGCTTGATGTGCGGGACGGTCGTCAAAGAGATTGCCGAAAAGATTTATGCGAACTGCACGACGCTCGACATAAAAAAAGCGCCGGACGATTCGCTGAAAGTCATCTATCCGGATGTGAAAAACGGAGACTATACGGCATTGAAAAAAGTAATGGATGCCTTTAAAATAAAGTCACACACAGCCGGCAAAATCGAGTCGAAATTTGTAACCGCAAACGGAAACAGTCACGGCATTACGCTAAGAGAATTGCCCCTGACAAAGTCGACCGTTCCCGACGTTACCGGCATGGGAGCCCGGGATGCCGTATATGCACTCGAAAACTGCGGCCTGCGCGTATCCCTTTCGGGGAAAGGGCGCGTCGTCTCCCAGTCCATCGGGAAAGGCAGCAAAGGAATACCCGGACAAACGGTTATATTAACACTGAAATAACGAATACAAAACGACACATATATGAAACTGTTCAAATTGATAAACATCGCAGGCCTCGGCAGCATATCGGGAAAGAATGACCCCGAAATAACCGGAGTACAGTCAGATTCGAGGCTTGTCGAACCGGGAGCGCTGTTCGTCGCCGTGAAAGGAACAGCGGTCGACGGACACGACTACATCGGGAAAGCGATTGAAAAAGGCGCCGTCGCCATCGTCTGCGAGCAAACGTTCGACGCCGTCACCGCCATGCCCGGCGAACAGACACCCGCCGCCGCCCGCGAGGAGAAGGATATTACATTCATCACCGTACCCGATTCGGCAGACGCATTAGGACATATCGCGTCGGCCTGGTACGGCGAACCGTCAAGTCAGATGACCGTCATTGGCGTTACGGGCACAAACGGGAAAACAACGATCGCCACCCTCCTGTACCAGCTCTTCCGCAAATTAGGATACAAAGCCGGACTGCTCTCCACCGTATGCAACTATATCGACGGCGAAGCGATTCCCGCATCGCACACAACGCCCGACCCGCTCACCCTAAACCGCCTCATGGCAGAAATGGCAGACGCCGGTTGCGAATATGTTTTCATGGAAGTAAGTTCCCATTCATGCGCGCAAAAGCGGATAAGCGGACTCGATTTCAACGGAGGCATTTTCACCAACCTCACACGCGATCACCTGGATTACCACCTGACGGTAGAAAATTATCTGAAAGCCAAGAAGAAATTCTTTGACGATCTCCCCGCATCCGCGTTTGCGCTGACAAACGCCGACGACAAAACGGGAACAGTCATGCTGCAAAATACGCCGGCGCGGAAACTCACATACGCCCTGCGCACGCCGGCCGATTTCAAAGGCAAGATAATAGAAGCACATTTCGACGGGATGGAAATACACATAAACGGACGGGACGTATATACGCACTTCACCGGCCGTTTCAACGCCTCCAATCTGCTGGCCGTTTACGGCGCAGCCGTCGCCCTGGGCGAAGAGCCGGAAGCGATCCTGATCGCCCTGAGCACACTCCGCCCCGTATCCGGGCGCTTCGAAACGATCGGTTCGCCCCAGGGCTTCACGGCCATTGTCGATTACGCACACACGCCCGACGCCCTGGAAAACGTGCTGAACGGTATCCGCGAAGTCCTGAACGGCGACGGCCGCGTCATCACGGTTGTCGGAGCCGGAGGAAACCGGGATAAGGGAAAACGCCCGTTAATGGCAAAAGAAGCCGTCCGCCAAAGCAACCTGCTCATCCTCACATCCGACAATCCGCGTTTTGAAGAACCGGACGAAATAATCAACGACATGACCGCCGGACTGAACGCAAGCGAAAAGGAACGTACCCTCTGCATCGCAGACCGCAGACAGGCCGTCAAAACGGCCGTCACCCTGGCCGGGAAAGGAGACATCATACTCGTCGCCGGAAAAGGCCACGAAGATTACCAGGAGATCAACGGAGTAAAATACCCCTTCGACGACCGGAAGATCCTGCGCGAGCTATTCAAAACCGATAATTAACACCGCCCCGACCATGCTGTACGACCTGTTTGCCTGTTTAGACCGGATGGATTTCCCCGGCGCCGGTGTATTTAAATACATATCCTTCCGTTCCGGGATGGCCGTCATGTGCGCCCTGTTTCTTTCCACGACCATCGGACGACATATCATCAACAAGCTGCAACGGCTACAGATCGGAGAAACCGTCCGCAACCTCGGCCTCGAAGGGCAGATAAGCAAAAAAGGAACCCCCACGATGGGAGGAATCATCATCATCATTTCCATCCTGCTCCCCGTACTGCTCTTCGCCCGCCTCAACAATGTCTACATCATCCTGATGCTCATCACAACCCTCTGGCTCGGAGCGCTGGGTTTCGCAGACGATTACATCAAAGTGTTCAAGAAAAACAAGAGAGGCCTGCGGGGAAAATTCAAAATCGTTGCCCAGATCGGGCTGGGACTAATCGTCGGCATGACGCTCTACCTGAGCCCCGACGCCGTTATCCGCGAAAACGTAGAGATCACCAACAGCGAAAACATCATAGAAGAAGTCCGGATTCATCCGCTGGAAACGAAATCCACAAAGACAACCATCCCGTTCATCAAAAGCAATAACTTCGACTATGCCTGGCTCGCCACATGGGCCGGCGACTGCAAAGAAGAAGCGACATGGCTC
>JAIRLL010000053.1 GCA_031259505.1 Tannerella sp. | reverse complement strand
CAATACCGGACGTGGGACGGCTCAGGCCGCACAGCATACGCATCGCGGTGGTCTTGCCTGCGCCGTTTGCTCCGAAGAAACCGAAAATTTCGCCTTTTCGCACGTCGAACGAGATATTGTCTACGGCAGTAAAGGCGCCGAAACGTTTCACGAGATTTCTTACTGTGATCATAATTGATTCGGGATTCAGATTCGGGATTCGGGGTTTTCCGTTTTGCCGGCAGCCAGTTCCATGAAGCAGTCTTCGACCGTAGCCGTAACGGGTTGTATTTCGATGTGCGTGTGTCCCTGCCCGATCAGTTGCTGCCGGAGGCTTTCGACGGTCAGGAGGCCGGCGTCGACGGTGATGTGATGCGTGCTGCCGAATGCGAAACAGGTGAGCACGCCGCGACACCGGCGAAGGTCGGCCAGCAGCGTCGCCATCCGTTCGCCCGAAACCGCCCAGAGAGTTTTCCCGAACTGGCCGGCGATGTGCGCGGGCGTGTCGGTCTTCAGAAACTGTCCGTTGCGTATCAGGGCAATGCGGTCGCATCGCGTGGCCTCGTCCATATATGGCGTGCTGACGAGTATCGTGATGCCCTGCTCTTTCAGCCGGCGAAGCATCTCCCATAATTCCCTGCGCGAGACAGGGTCGACGCCCGTTGTCGGCTCGTCGAGCAGCAGCGCCGACGGTTTGTGAATCAGTGCGCACGAGAGCGCCAGTTTCTGCTTCATCCCGCCGGAGAGCTGTCCCGCGCGGCGATTGCGGAAAGGCTCGATATGGCGGTAGATGTCGGCAATCAAATGATAATTCTCGCGAATGGATGTCCCGAAAACCGAAGCGAAGAAGGTCAGGTTTTCTTCCACCGTCAGGTCGTGGTAGAGCGAAAAGCGTCCGGGCATATAACCGATACGGGTGCGAATCCGTTTGCAGTCGCGCACGACATCCAGCCCGTCGACCGTCGCCACGCCACTGTCGGACATAATCAGCGTGGCAAGAATACGCAGCAGCGTGGTTTTTCCCGCCCCGTCCGGCCCGATAATGCCGAACAGTTCGCCCTTCGACACACTGCCGTCCACCCCGCACAAGGCAGCAGTATGTCCGTAAGACTTCTTCAGATTCTCAAAACAAACCATCCTAATCCCTTCAGTTATTCAGCTATCCGTATCTCGCCATACATCCCGATCCTGATATATCCGTCGTTCTCGACAGCGATTTTCACGGCATACGCAAGGTTTTCACGGTCATTGTCGGTCAAAATATTTTTCGGCGTAAATTCGCTTTTTTCCGAAATCCATGAGACGACGCCCCTGTATTCGCGCCGGTTGTCGCCGCCAGAATCGGCAAAGACCCGCACTTCCTGTCCGAGACGGACACGTGCCAACTGTCCCGAACTCAGATAAGCGCGCAGGAAGATACGCCGTAAGTCTGCGACCCTGAAAAGCGGTTTGCCGACAGCGCTCAGTTCGCCTGCAGCCGTATATCTGGCCAGCACGACGCCCGCGACGGGCGAGGAAATCACGCATTTGGACAGTCTGTCCTCAATCTGGGCAAGCTGTATTTCGAGCGCCGCACTCTGGGCGTCGATGCTCGCGGCGCTGTTTTGCAGGGCAGACTGCTGTGCGGCGAGCTGGCGTTCCAGCACGGCGATGGCCGACAGGATGTCGTCCGACTGTTTTTGCGTAGCCGCGCCGGCATCCAGCAGCTTGAGGACACGCGCATGTTCGGCCTGCTGCCGGGCGATCTGTTCCTTGAGCGTTGCAATCTGCGTCCTGATGTCCGGACGGCTGCTCTTGACGGAGGCGATGTTTTGCAGCAACTGGAGTTTGGACAGATGCAACTGTACGGAATCAATCGCCCCCAGCCGTTCGCCTGCCGCCACCTGTCGGCCTTCTGTCACGTCGAACGAAAGAATCCGTCCCGCTGCTTCGCTCGAAACCGTCACTTCGTCGGCTTCAAAACTGCCTGTCGCGTCGAACGGCTGCCGCCCGTTCCCGCAGGCGGACAGACAGAGGACGGCACACAGCATTGATTTGATTTTTATTGCTTTCATATACTTATGATTTATTATCTGTCAGTTTACCGTATCAAGCAGGTCGTAGATGCTTTTGATCTGTTCGATTTCGTGGAGCGTTTTGGCCTGCCGCGCCCGGCTTTCGGCGTTGATGTCGCGAAGGAGTTCGCCGACGGTGAGCGTCCCGCCGGCAAATCGAGCTTCGGATGTCCGGCGGATGGCCGTGCGCAGCGAAATGATTTCGGCGTCGTCTGCCATAATCTGCGTCATTTTGTCGATGGCTTCCTGTTGCTGAATCATTTTCAGGTCGAGGTTGAACAGGAAGACGTCGCGCTGACTGTCGACCCGCATCCGGGCAAGCGCGAGTTTGCTCCGGTTGTTGCCGTGCGTGTAAAGGCTTCCGAAATTCCACTGTAGACGGATACCGGCCAGATAGTTCCACGTCCACCTGTTTTCCGTCATATCTTTGAACAGGTTCAATCCCGGATTGCCGTAGAATCCCTGAGCGAAAAGCCCGAGGCGCGGCATGACGGACGAGCGAAGCGCCGATTCCTGCGCGTTGAACTGCTGTTGCTGCGCGTCGAACAGATGCAGTTCGGGGCGGTTGCCGGCGGCCGGTATGACCTGCCGGGACGGTTTTTCGAGCGTATCCGTTTTGCCGATGGAGATACCGGTCATCATCGACAGCATTTTGCGGTAAGCGGCGGCGGCGCTTACGATTTGCACGCGCTGCTGCGACGCCGTAAGCAATTCAACCTGAATGGCCTGCCGGTCGCTCAGGGTGGCGACGCCGTGGTCGATGCCGGCGTCGACGGTTTGGAGATTGCTTTGCAGCAGGTCCTGCAGGAGCGTGTTCTGATTCAACTGTTCATGAAGTATCAGGATGCCGAAATACAGACTGTTCACCCGCTCGCGCAGCGCATGCATTTCCACTTCCAGGCTTTGCCGCGAAAATTCTCCGTCGGCTCTTGCTGTTTCCTCCTGCGCTCTGCGCTGTCCGCCGTCCCAAAGCGTCTGACTGACTTCGAGCGCCACGCGATACTGGTCTCTGTTCAATCCTTTCATGTTGACACCGAGTTGCCCGAACATTGCCGTCATTTCTTCGGGAAAGGCGGCCACGTCGCTCTGATAACCGGCCTGCGCCGTGAGCGACACCTGCGGCAACCACGCTTTGGCAGCGTTGGCTATGGAATAGTCCGTGCTTTGCTTCACCAAATCGTACTGCTTTATCAGCGGATAGTTTTCGCGCGCCGCCGTCTGGCACTGCGTCCATGTGATTTGCGCCTGCAGCGGCAGTACGCTTGTTGCTATATATATAATTAATGTATAGGATTTCATCTTAATGACTGAATAACTGAATGGCTGAATGGGGGCGTACGGGCTGTTATTTTTTTAACCGTCTCATAATTACTTCCACATTTTCTTTTTTCCGCATTTCGAGAAAGTCCTTTTCGTTCATGCCGGGAGGGATGATGAAGATTCGCAAAATCGGCAGCGCGGCAAATATAAAAACGTTAAGCGAGGCCGCATCAAGTAGCAGGGTAGCCGCATCAATCGGCAAAATGGCGCCCCGTGCAACTTCTCTGTCGATTTCCTGCTGCATTCCGTCCAATAACTTACGGGCTGATTTTTTTAGCAGGGACGCAAACATTTCCCTGCGCTTCGGTTTGTATATCAATTCATTTATCACAAAGCGGGGCAATTCGGGATTTGCGGCTATGAAATCGAAGTGCGTCTCCATCCCGATTTTGATTCGCTCCAGAAGCGGCAGGTCGGAGTTTTGTATCAGCATGGATAATGATTCCTGCAGCAGACAGATTTTCCTGTCGAATATCATGTTAAACAGTTTTTCCTTCGTGCCGTGATAATAGTGCAGCATGGCGTGCGTGACGCCGGCGCGCGATGCAATCTGTGTCGTTTTGGACGCCTCAAAACCTTTTTCGAGAAATTCCCGTTCGGCAGCTTCCAAAATAGCCTGTTCCGTGTTTTTATCCTTTATGTTCATTCCTGTAAAATTATTATTTTAAATCGTTTATCTATAACATTGCAATTTAACACCGTAGTTTAACAGTTCTGTTAACGGTGCAAATGTAGAGGTTTATTATGAAACGGGAATTTTTCAGGGCGTTAAAAATGTCTTTTTTATTTTCCGAATCTGTTAAATTCTTTTTTTTGAGGAGCTACTATTACAGTCTTTCGGACTTGTTATTTGCTATACTGTGCGCGGTGTAAAGTTGTGATATGATTCTACCGAACGGATAATCCTTTCAGCGAATAAAAGCGGGAGATTAAAAGACCGCAAAAACCTGGA
>JAIRLL010000031.1 GCA_031259505.1 Tannerella sp. | reverse complement strand
TGCTCGCGCGTGCGTTCAACACGGGGATCTCTCATATTCGAAAAATAACTCATCGGACTTTTCATAGCGCTTTTTGGGGCGGAAAGATAATGCTTTTTCTTCTATTTCCAAATAAATTTTGATGCGTCAGCCCTGTGTGGAAGGGGATTTTTTTTAATGATTAATTATTAATGGATAATTATTAGTGGTTTGGTTGCAGAATAAATAAGGCTGATATATGCTGTTTACTGAAGTTTCCCGTCTTTTTCAGTTAAATGACAGGAGATTCTTCCGCCTGGCGAAGTATTTCTTCTATCCGTGCCCTGTCAAGGTTGAAGAATGTCTGCATCTGTTCCATGGAAAGACCGTTTTTATTTCCGGCAATAACCATCTCTCTAATCATTTCGGCTTTTCCTTCGGCTTTTCCTTTTTCCATGCCCTCGGCCATGCCTTTTTCCATGCCTTCGGCTATGCCTTCTTCTCTTCCTTCGAAAAAAGCATCAACGTAATAAGTGCGCGTAGTGAGGATAACATCCAGAAATTTGTCATATGCATCCAGTTCGGCTTTAGTGTAGGAATGACGTTCCAGGTATTTTACCGCCTCTCTGGTTACTTCTTCCTTCAGCAGTTCTTCCGGAACGCTTTCCGCGCCTTCTTTGATGCCGGTGAGAAATGTCAGCCATAAATCGTACAGTTTCTTTTCGGTGCGTCCGGCGGGTCTGTATTTCGGCAATTCTATGAAAACAAGTTCCAGGCCTTCGATCTGCTTTTCCACGTTTTCGATATTGACTACCTTGTAGTCGTGATAGTATACATCCGGGTCGGGGTCGAATGTGTCGTTTACGAAGTTCAGTGCGTAAACGGGCTGGATAAGACGGTAGTCTTTTCCGGTGTCCAACTGTTTCACATACGCCTTGGAGGCATTTAACAGTACGCGACGCTTGAAACTGCCTGTCCACTGCATCTGCATTTCCACTATAAACCGGCGGCCACTGCTGTCCGTGCAGCCGACGTCTACTATGGAATCCTTCAGCAGGGGTATTTCGGGTATCAGTTCACTCGACTGATACTGCAGACTGACTATCTGCCGGCCTTTTTCCAGCGGCAGCATACTGTTGAGCAGGCTCATGCATATATCTTCATGCTCGCCGAAGATGCGTTTAAACGTCAAATCATTTTTCGGATCAAGATAGTGTGCCATAATTTTATTTTTTTATTTCATGATGCAAAGATAATACTTATTTAATATTCAATCCGTCATGCCACTGTTTAATTGTCTTGTTGCAGTATTACCGCTGTTGTCTGCATGTCCGACGCGTCGGGAATGTTTTTGTTCGATGTTTTCATGACCGGCATCTGCGCCGACAGTTCCGCCGCCAGCCATCCGGTTATCACCGCATAAAGGAAAATGTATCGTCTCATAATGCTGTTGTTTTTTTTACTGAACAGGTTTCAATTCCGTTGTTATATATACTGCAAAGATACGGCCGAAAGGCAAATTCCATAACGGAAAGTGATTTTTTTTGCAAAAAACGGATATTTCATCCGCAAAACACTACCTTCGCACCATATACATATACCTGACGATGAAAAATGAATATAATGTACTGGGACTGATGTCGGGCACATCGCTCGACGGTCTGGACATGGCGCTGTGCCGTTTTGAAAAGACGCCCGAACGCTGGCGATACGGAGTGATTGCCGCCGAAACGCATCCCTATTCCGACGAACTGCGGTCGCGGCTGGGGGAAGCTATGTGTCTTTCGGCATACGACTATGTGAAACTGGACGCCGAACTGGCAGCCGTGACGGCAGCGACCGTCCGCGCCTTCCTTGCGAAGCAAACGGTCAGACCCGACTTTCTGGCCTCGCACGGACACACGACGTTTCACCAGCCGGCGCTGGGCATCACTTCGCAAATCGGGAACGGCGCCACGCTGGCCTCGCACACTGGCCTCACGACGGTTTGCGATTTCCGTACGCGCGACGTGGCGCTCGGCGGACAGGGAGCGCCGCTCGTGCCCGTCGGCGACGAACTGCTATTCGGACACTACGACGCCTGCCTGAATCTCGGCGGCTTTTCCAACATATCCTTCCGCCGCGCCGGACGGAGGGTGGCGTTCGACGTGGCGCCCTGCAACATGGCGCTGAACTACCTTGCCGGACGGCTGGGAATGCCCTTCGACCGTGACGGAGAAACAGCCCGCAGCGGCAAAACAGACCTCTCGCTTATGAATACGCTGAATGCGCTGGACTTCTATCGCCGGCGCGGAGCCAAATCGCTGGGGAAGGAATGGTTCGACGCCGTTTTCCGTCCCTGTCTGGATACGGCGCACCTGTCCGTCGCCGACAAACTCCGCACGCTGACGGAACATATTGCCCTGCAACTTGCCGACGCCTCGCGCGGGAACGAGGGCGAAACCATGCTTGTGACGGGAGGTGGAGCGCGAAACGTCTTCCTGACAGAGCGGCTGCGCGAGTTCGGCAACAAGACGATCGTCATCCCCGATACGCAGACCGTCGATTTCAAGGAGGCCATCATCTTCGCCTTTCTGGGCGTTCTGCGCATGAGGGGCGAAACGAATTGCCTGCGCGATGTGACCGGCGCAAGTGCGGACAGTTGCGGAGGAGCGGTTTATCTGGCCGAATGATTCGGGATTCAAAATTCAGGATTTTCAGTTGTCTGTCGCGGGGGGGGAGGCGTGTTGAAAATTCAACTACCCACCCCGTTTCACACGGGATGGGTAATCCATGCATGTTTGAAACAATCTTTTTGCCTTATCATGCCGATACCTGTTATTGAATTGTAAATAACAGTTCCAATCCTTCAACTGGCAGAGAAATCGTCACTTTTCTGTTTTGACCCTGCAAAGATACTTCAGCAAAATGACACCTGCAAATATTTTCCTGCAAAATGCATCCGCTTTCACAAAATAGCGGATATTAAGACGTGATTTCGTGTTACATTCCGGATATTTTGACGTTATGCCTGTCCGTTTAACATTATTTTGTTCTGACGGCAACGTCGGGCGCTACATTCAACTGTCTCCGCGAGCAGCGAAACATTCCGAAAGACCGGAATCCCGACAATTTCCTTTCGCCCGCAGGCCTTGAGTTCCAGCGCCGTCCGAACAGCAGCAGCAGGGGCTATTTTATCGGTTCGAAGCCTTCGCCGTAGACACCGCGCACGGAGCTTTGCGATATGAAGGCATTGTGGTCGATGGATTTTATAAGGCGAAAAATGGTGATGCTTTCGCGGCTTTTGGCCAGCAGGACGACGATCCTGACAGGTTCTTTCGTATATCCTCCCTGCCCGTCCAGTATGGTGCAGCCGCGGCCGAGGTCGGAGATGATGCGTTCGGCGATTTCTTCGTACTTCTGCGTGAAGATGAGAAACTGTACGGACTGCGTGTTTGCGTTCATCACCTTGTCGAGGATGTAGTTGTTGAATATCATCTCGACGAATCCGAATACGATTTTACCGACGTCGTGGAAAATGAAGTACGACGATCCGATGACGAAGAAGTCGCAGAAAAGCAGCGTCCGCCCGATGGATATGTGCCGGTATTTGTGGACTATGGCGCCGATGATGTCGGTGCCTCCGGTACTGCCGTTGGACGAAAAGATGATTCCCAGTCCCGCACCGCAAAGCGCGCCGCCGATCAGGATGGACATGAACGGCTCGCCCTCGATGACGGGACGGCCGCCCAGCAGCCATTCGAAGAACATGAGCGAAAAGGTGAGCGAAACGACGCCGAAGATGGTGTTGAGCATGAATCTCATGCCAAGCATTCTGTATGCCAGAAAGAGCAGCGCCACGTTTATCAGCGCGTACGACAGCGATACCGGTATACCGGTCATGAAGAACAGCAGCGAACAGATGCCGGTCACTCCGCCGGGGACAATCTCGTTCGAGAGAATAAAGCCGTTGAAGCCGAAGGCGTATATCATCGTCCCGACAAGGATGAAGATATAGTCGCGGAGCGGGTGGTATATTTTGTACAGCGGACTGTTTTTCATGGTTCAGAGCACGATGCTGACTACTTTTCCGGGTACGACGATGATTTTTTTCGGCGTTTTGCCGTCTGTCCACCGTGCCGAGTTTTCGTGGGCGAGCACGGTTTTTTCGACTTCCTCGCGCGGCATGTCGACGGGCAGTTCGAGGCTGAACCGTGTCCTGCCGTTGAAGGATACGGCATACGTTGCCGTGTCTTCCTTCAGGAAGGATTCGTTGTATTCGGGGAAAACGGCGTCGCAGACCGTCGTGTCGTGTCCAAGTCTGTGCCACAGTTCTTCGGCAATGTGCGGGGCGAAAGGCGAGAGGACGACGACAAAGTCGGACAGCACGGCGCGACTGTTGCACCCGAGCGCCGTCAGTTCGTTGGCGCAGATCATAAAGGCGGCGACGGACGTGTTGAAGGAGAACGATTCGATGTCATGCCCGATCTTCCTGATCAGTTTGTGGACGGACTTGAGTTCGCCGGCCGAGGGCTGTCCGTCGGAGACGGTGAAGACGTCGCCGCGGAAGAACAGGTTCCAGAATTTCCGCAGGAAGCGCGAGACGCCGTCGATGCCGTTCGTGTCCCAGGGTTTCGACTGTTCGAGGGGGCCGAGAAACATTTCGTACAGGCGCAGGGTGTCGGCGCCGTAGCGGTCTGTCACGTCGTCGGGGTTGACCACGTTGTACATGGATTTCGACATCTTTTCGACCGCCCATCCGCAGACGTATTTTCCGTCTTCGAGTATGAATTCGGCGTCGGCGTATTCCGGATTCCATCGCCGGAAGGCTTCAAGGTCGAGGATGTCGCCGGATACGATGCCGATGTCCACGTGAATGGGCGTCACGTCGTGGCTGTCCTTGAGTCCAAAGGATACGAACGTGTTCGTATGCTTGATCCGGTAGACGAAGTTGCTCCGTCCCTGAATCATTCCCTGGTTGATCAGTTTGCGGAAGGGTTCGTCGTCGGCCACAAGGCCGCAGTCGAACAGGAACTTGTTCCAGAAGCGGCTGTAGATCAGATGTCCGGTTGCGTGTTCGGTTCCGCCGACATACAGGTCGACGTTTCGCCAGTAAGCGTTGCAGGTTTCCGAGACAAGCCGTTTGCTGTTGTGCGGGTCTTCGTAGCGCAGGTAATAGGCGGACGATCCGGCGAATCCGGGCATTGTGCAGAGTTCGAGCGGATAGATTTCATCGCCCGGAGATATGCGCGCCGTTTCGACGACTGTCCGGTTTTTTGCGTCCCAGGCCCATATGGCGGCGCGTCCGAGAGGCGGTTCGCCCGTTTCGGTCGGCAGGAAGGCGTCGACTTCCGGCAGTTCGACGGGCAGATCTTCCGGGTCGAGGGCGCACGGCATGCCATCTTTATAATAGATGGGGAAAGGCTCGCCCCAGTATCGCTGGCGGCTGAAGATGGCGTCGCGCAGGCGATAGTTGACTTTCACTGTCCCCAGGCGGTGCGTTTCGATATATTCTTTTGTTTTCCGTATGGCGTCTTTCACCGTCAGTCCGTTCAGGAAGCCGGAGTTTGTCATAATCCCTTCTTTCGCGTCAAAACTTTCTTCCGAAATGTCCGCTCCTTCGATCAGGGGGACGACGGGCAGGTTGAAATGCCGGGCAAAAGCATAGTCGCGGCTGTCGTGCGCGGGGACGGCCATGATGGCGCCCGTGCCGTAGCCGGCCAGTACGTAGTCCGAAATCCAGACGGGGATGGTTTCGCCGTTTACAGGATTGACGGCATACGATCCGCTGAAGACGCCTGTCACCCGGCGGTCGGCGATACGTTCGCGTTCGGTGCGCCGGCGGGCGGTTTCCAGGTAGGCGTTCACTTCGTCTTTACGTTCGCCGGTGACGACTTCCGGCACGTATTCCGATTCGGGAGCGAGCACCATGAAGGTCACGCCGAAGACGGTATCGGGGCGCGTGGTGAAAACGGGAATGGCTACCCTGCCATCTTCGCGGGCGAGGGGGAAGGTTATTTCCGCGCCTTCGCTCCGTCCTATCCAGTTGCGTTGCGTTTCTTTCATCGATTCCGTCCAGTCGATTCCGTCCAGTCCGTCGAGCAGTCGCTGTGCGTAGGCCGAAATGCGCAGGCACCACTGTCGCATCATGCGCTGCTCGACCGGATGCCCGCCTCTGACGGAAAGGCCTTCGCTGACCTCGTCGTTGGCCAGTACCGTACCAAGCGCGGGACACCAGTTGACTTTTGTGTCTGCCAGATATGCAATCCGGAAGTTCATCAGTATTTCCTGTTT
>JAIRLL010000018.1 GCA_031259505.1 Tannerella sp. | reverse complement strand
GTCTCTGCGTGACGCGGCGCTGGAAGTAAACCACTGGTGTCACGAAAAAGTGGTCTACACGCCGTCGGATGCCCGCACAAGTTCACCGCTGGCTACCGTCAAGACGGCATACGGGCGTTGCGGCGAAGAATCGACATTCACCGTAGCAGCGTTGCGTTCGGTTGGAATCCCTGCGCGACAAATATATACGCCACGCTGGGCGCATACGGACGACAACCATGCGTGGGTCGAAGTCTGGGTAGACGGCAAATGGTATTTCATGGGAGCATGCGAACCTGAACCGGCGCTCAACCTGGCCTGGTTCAACAGTCCTGCCGCCCGCAGCATGTTGATGTGCACGAAAGTTTTCGGCCTCTACCGCGGATACGAAGAAGCGATTGAGACAACGGCCTGCTACACTGAAATCAACGTAACCGAAAATTATGCGCCCGTCGCAAAAACGATCGTCACGGTCGTGGATGCGGACAGTCGACCCGTCGAAAATGCACTGGTTGAATTTAAAATCTACAATTATGCCGAATTTTATTCCGTAGCCCGTATAAAAACCGACGCCGAAGGGCGCTGCCCGTTTTCGGCAGGCAAGGGCGACATGCTCGTCTGGGCGACAAAAGACGGGCGCTTTGGATACGGCATAGTTTCTTTCGGAAAAACCGGACAATTCACCATCACATTGAACAGGAAGCCGGGTGATGAAATAAACGAATCGTTCGACCCCGTACCGCCGGTGGAAGGAAACATTCCCGTCGAAGTAACCGACGCACAGAAAAAAGCAAATGCAAAACGGCTGTCGGAAGAAGACGAAATCAGAAGCGCTTACACGGGCGCTTTCTATACCGAAGAAAAAGCGGCCGCGCTGGCACGGGCGCTTTCGATCGACGAAGCGAGAACAGAGGAATACATGCTGAAAAGCCGCGGAAACTGGGCGGAAATCGAGACTTTCCTGCGCGACGCGACACGAGACGAACGCCCGCAGGCAATGGCGCTGTTAAGCGTGGTCTCGGCAAAAGACCTGCGCGACACGCCCGCAACTGTATGGTTTGACCATCTGCGTAACACGCCCTCCGTGGCGGAAAATCTGTGCAGCAGCGCCGAACGGCAGAACCTTTTCACCGACTACGTGCTGAATCCGCGCGTAGCGAACGAATTTCTGACGCCTTACAGGCTGTTTTTTACCACGCAAATAGACCAAACGCTCGTGAAAGCGGCGCGTGAAAATCCGGCCGTATGGGCAGACTGGGTGCGGCAGCACATCACGATACGCGATGAACTGAATCCGCTCCTTATCCCCATCATGCCTGCAGGCGTATGGAAAGCACGTATGGCCGACGCCCGTTCGCGCGACATCTTCTTCGTCGCTTCCGCACGCAGCATGGGAATTCCCGCACGCCTCGAACCCGTTACGGGGAAAGTACAATACTATAACAATCAATGGACTGATGTTCGATTCGATGCAGCGCAATCCCGCAATGCAGGGAAAGGTTTCGTCATGGCATCCTGCCAAACGGTCAAGGCGCTGGACAATCCGAAGTATTACAGTCATTTCACTATTGCAAGAATACGTCCTGACGGACAGTTGCAGACTTTAAGTTTCGAAACAGAAGGCGATACCGATATGGGAGCAGGCGGCACATGGGCAGGCATACTGAAAAATCCGCTGGCGCTCGACGAAGGCCATTATCTGCTCGTAAGCGGTATGCGTATGGCAAGCGGAAAAGCGCTGGCGCAAGTCAGATCGTTCGCCGTCGAAACGGACAAAACCACTTCCACGACGCTCGTCATACGCGAGGACGACGGCGATGTGCAGGTAATCGGTAGCATGGACGCCGAAGCGCTGTTCAGAACAGCCGACAGCGGAGAAGAAACATCCATCCTCAGCACAACAGGACGCGGATATTTCGTCATCGGCATTCTGGGTGCAAATCAAGAACCGACCAACCACGCCATGCGTGACATCGCACAGTTCAAAAACGATTTTGAAGAATGGGGGCGCCCGATGATTTTGCTTTTCGGAAACGAAGAAGGACTGCAACGCTTCAACAGAAACGAGTTTGGCGAATTGCCGTCCCGCATCACTTATGGCGTTGATACAGACAGCCGTATCATCGAAATGATCGCCTCGGCAACGAAACTGTCCGGCGCTGACGCCTTGCCGGTCTTCATTATCGCAGACACGTTTGGACGGATTGTGTTCGTTTCGCAGGGATACACCATCGGATTGGGAGAACAAATGATGAAAGTCATTCATAAATTGTGACAAGAAAAATGCTTTATCTCTAAAAATGCGGATTTTTTATTTTTTTAATGCCCGCATATGGCCATAAATCCCCAAATGTTTAGTATTTTCGCTGAATTTTTAAGGTAAAAAGATGTAAAAAACATGGATGTTATTAACAAGACAATTGATTTAGGTGATGGAAGGACTATCACCATTGAAACAGGAAAACTGGCTAAACAGGCCGACGGCTCCGTAACGGTACAAATGGGCAATACCGTACTCCTGGCCACTGTTTGCGCTGCTAAAGAGGCAGTTCCCGGTACCGATTTCATGCCCTTGCAAGTGGACTACAAAGAGAAGTTTTCGGCATTCGGCCGCTTCCCTGGCGGGTTCACCCGCAGAGAAGGAAAGGCGTCCGACTATGAAATTCTTACCTCCCGGCTCGTAGACCGCGTTTTGCGTCCGCTTTTCCCGGACAACTATCATGCCGAAGTATTCGTGAACGTCATACTGTTTTCGGCGGACGGCGAAGATATGCCCGACGCCCTGGCCGGTCTGGCAGCTTCGTCTGCGCTGGCTGTTTCCGACATCCCCTTCAACGGGCCTATCTCGGAAGTGCGCGTGGCGCGCGTAGACGGCAGTTTCATCATCAATCCCACGTACAGCCAACTGGAAAAAGCGGATATCGACATTATGGTCGGCGCAACAGTCGACAACATTATGATGGTGGAAGGCGAAATGAGCGAAGTGCAGGAATCCGAAATGCTGGAAGCCATCAAGTTTGCCCATGAAGCCATCAAAACGCATTGCCGCGTGCAGATGGAATTGACCGAGGCTTGCGGCAAAACCGTCAAGCGTGAATACTGTCACGAAGAAAACGACGAAGACCTGCGCCGTGACGTACGCGAAAAATGCTACGACAAGGCATACGCCGTCGCCGTTTCGGGAACGGACAAGCAAGCGCGCGCGGAAGCTTTCGAAGCCATCGTCACGGAATATAAAACGGCTTTCACCGAAGAAGAACTCGAAACGAAAGCTCCGATGATCAGCCGCTACTATCACGACGTAGAAAAAGAAGCCATGCGCCGCGCCATCCTGGACGAGGGCAAACGCCTTGACGGACGTAAAACAACGGACATCCGCCCGATATGGATCGAAACCGACTACGTGCCGGGACCTCACGGAGCTGCTGTTTTCACCCGCGGCGAAACACAGTCGCTCACGACTGTCACGCTCGGGACGAAAAGCGACGAGAAAATCGTGGACGACGTGCTTGTTCACGGAAAAGAACGCTTCCTGCTGCATTACAATTTCCCGCCGTTCTCGACCGGCGAAGCCAGACCGCAACGCGGCGTCGGCCGTCGCGAAGTCGGTCACGGCAATCTCGCCCATCGCGCACTGAAACGCATGATGCCCGATAACTACCCGTACGTCGTTCGCGTCATCTCCGATATTCTGGAATCGAACGGCTCCTCCTCAATGGCAACGGTTTGTGCCGGAACGCTGGCGCTGATGGACGCCGGCGTGCAAATCAAAAAGCCTGTTTCGGGCATCGCCATGGGGTTGATTTCCGAAAACAGGGGAACAAACTATGCCATCCTGTCGGATATCCTCGGCGACGAAGATCATCTGGGCGACATGGACTTCAAGGTAACCGGCACGAAAGACGGCATCACCGCCACGCAGATGGACATTAAAGTCGATGGTCTCTCGTACGAAATCCTCGAAAATGCGCTTGCACAGGCGAAAGAAGGACGTCTGCATATTCTCGGCAAGATAACGGAAGCATTGCCTGCCCCGCGTCCGGAACTGAAACCGCACGCGCCGCGCATCGAAACCATCACTATCGGCAAGGAATTTATAGGAGCCATCATCGGCCCGGGCGGTAAAATCGTACAGGGCATTCAGGAAAAAACGGGCGCGACCATTTCGATTGAAGAAATCGACGGCGTAGGCATCGTCGAAGTAGCGGGAACAAACAAGGAATCCATCGACGCGGCCATGAGGTCTATACGACTGATTGTGGCTGTGCCCGAAACAGGTGAAACATACGAAGGGAAAATCTCGTCCATAATGCCCTACGGCGCATTCGTCGAATTTATGCCGGGAAAAGACGGCCTGCTGCACATTTCCGAAATCGACTGGAAACGACTGGAAACGGTCGAAGAAGCCGGACTGAAGGAAGGCGACACCATTATGGTGAAATTAGTGGATGTCGATCCGAAAACCGGAAAATTCAAACTGTCGCGCAAAGCGCTGCTGCCGCGACCCGAAAGCTATCAGGACGAACGCCCGCGTCGCCCGCAGCAGCAACACGGCGGTGGAAACGGGCAAGGGAGAAGGCGTTAACGGATAACAGGATTCAAAATTCAGGATTCATTCATTCAAAGATTTCCGGATTGCTTCGTGTCTCGTCAGGAAGACGAACACGTGAAGCAGTCCGGTTCTTTTTTTGTTTTGCCTGACGGCATGGAGAATGGCATCCGGCAGGCTTATAATGAGCAAATAACGAAACCCTGTCATTGGTACGGAGTGAAGCAATCCAGGCCCCGTCATTTCTGTTTGTCCGGTTAAAAAATATCACTCAAGTTTCCTGCCTATTTCAGTTAAAAGAAATACATGTAATTATACTGCGCGCGGTGTAAAGTTGTGATATGATTCTACCGAATGGATAATCCTTTCAGCGAATAAAAGCGGGAGATTAAAAGACCGCAAAAACCTGGATTGCCACGTCGCTACGCTCCTACCAATGACGGAATTCGCCGATATTGTTGATAAACAGTGAGTTTTCCTCATTTCGGAAAATTGCTGATGATACTCCCCATTTTGGGTGATTGCTGATGATGCTCCCGTCATTTTCCCCTTGTTTATTTGAAAAATATAGGGTCTCGCAATGACGGGGATGCCGTTGCTGTCAACAATGATATCCGACGTCATTGTTATTATTATTTTTTATCATCACAAAATTACTCCTTTTTTTCTTTCTTTCCAGGATGCAAATCTAAGGTGCGAGGCACGAAGCAATCCAGTGGACTGATAATAAGCAAATAACGAAACATGTCACTGTTAACCCGAAGGGTGAAGCAATCCGGTAGA
>JAIRLL010000033.1 GCA_031259505.1 Tannerella sp. | reverse complement strand
AAGAAATATGACGATTTTACCGAAGCGGTCGAGCCGCCTCATGCCGCCCGGTATTCGGCCAATCTCACGCTGAAATACTGGATTCCGTCCCTGAAATCGATGCCGGCGGCAAGCGGGTTCATTTCGTCGGGGCGACCTTTCTACAGCAACAATTTTCCGCGCACAAAACTGGGCGAAACGCCACACCACAGCCGGGTGGACATCTCGTGGTCGTTTCTGCCGGTGCAATGGATCGTCGTACATTTCGGCTGTCAGAACGTGCTGGGACGAAAGAATATTTACGGATACGAATATTCGGAAACGACGCCCGGAGTGCGAAGAGCAGTCACAGCGGCAAGCGATCGCTTCGTTTTCCTTGGCGTTTTCATTACGCTTAGCCGTTCAAAAACACTGAATCAACTAAAATCACTTTAACTTAATAATCATCTTAAAAATCAATTAGAAATGAAGACAATTTTATTTATTTTCATGGCGCTTGCTGCAAGCGCCGTCTGTGCGCAGCACAAACTGACCATTGTGGTAGACGGTATCGAAAAAACTGAAGGAGTGATACTGGTCGCCGTGTACGATTCGACCTGTTTTCTTGAAAAGTACGTGTATGGAGGCATTGCCAGGGTCGAAGGAGAAGAAGCGACTGTCATTGTCGAAGGCGTGGAGCCGGGCGAATACGCCGTTTCGGTCATGCACGACGAAAACGGCAACAACAAACTGGATACCGGAACTTTCGGCATCCCGACCGAAAAAACCGGCTTCAGCAACAACGCCAGAGGACAGATGGGGCCTCCCTCATTTAAAGACTGCATGTTTAAACTGGAAAGCGACAGCGTGATCTACATCACCTTGTGGAAATACATGCCGCCCGGAACGGAATGACAGGATGCAAGTCAGATTGTCGCAGGTCATGCAGTGTCTCTGCATGTCTTGCGGCAAATTTGAACTGCACCCGCGCACAAAACCGGAATCCGGGAAACCGGATTTGACGGATTTGCAACTCTCTGTAACCTGACCGGCTGCAATGTGGATTAAGGGATATGAAATAAATAAGATATAATAATTGAGACAGTTGTCTTGAAACTTGTTTATTTCGTATCCCTAAAATCCTCCCCTTGCCTTCCGGTAATACGTTTCGTTGAGGCGCTGCCTGATTTGGGCGTCGATCATATCCATCCAGGCCTGTTGCCACAAGGTTTGGGCTTCGAGATAGCCGGCCAGCGTTTCCATGCCGGCTTCGTAGTGATTGCGGCTCGTCTTCATGTTTTCTTCCGTCTGTTCCAACGCGCGGGCTGTCAGGCTTGCTTCGAGCCTCGACTCTTCGCATCTGTCCAGCGCCTGCCGCAGTTCGAGTTCCATTTTCCCGTTCAGGTCGTCGCGCTGCAACTGCATGATTTGCTTTTCGGTTTTGGCGGCGCGGATTTTATTCAATCCTTCTCCCCAGTGAAAAACCGGTATCCGCACGAAAAGCAGGGCGGAAAAAGATGCCCTGTCGACAAGCGGCGCGCCGTTCAACTTCAGTCCTCTCATATAACCGTAACCGGCCATGACGCCGATATTCGGCAGGAAATCGCTGCGAACCAGTTTCACCTGCTGATGCTTCAGTTCGATCTGTTTTTCCAGGATGGAATATTCCGGACGCGCGGTAAAATCGGTCGTGCGCGAAATTTCCGCAGGATTTTCGTCGAGCGATTCGGCAATCTCGATTTCGGAAACAAGCGGCATGCCCATAATCCGGCAGAGGTTCATCCTCGACTGACGAATCGCGTTTTCGACCTGCAGCAACTGCAATTCAGCCCTGTTGACTTGTATCTGCACTTTCAGCACGTCGTTTTTCGTTTTCATGCCGGCGCTGCAGGCGTTTTCCACGTTGCGCAGAAGTTCGGTCGCCACTTTCTGAAAGGCGAGGGCGACTTTCCGCGACTCGACGGCCTTCAGATGCTGCCAGTAAGCTTCGTCGGTTTCGACGATGATTTCCGTACGGACAAGATGTCTGTTCAGGCGGGCGATGTCTTTTCCCGCCAGCGACATTTTGTAGGCGGACACGATTTTCCCGCCCGTGAAAACCGGCTGCTCGGCGCGAATGCCTGTAAAGTACGTCCCGTTCAGGCCAAGGTCGAATTTCATGTCGGGGAAATATGCATATTCCCTGAACACGGGATTTCCGTCGGCGCCTGTTACGGGACTTCCGTCGGGCTTTGTCAGGATATTGGGTTTCAACTGACCTGTGGCGGGGTCGGAGACGAAGGTCGGCAGGTAATTACCCTTGACGGTTCTGCTCATGTTCGCGCCGGAGTAAAGATACGCGCCCGAAACCGATATCCGGGGAAAGAAATTTGCCCGATAGCTTCCGGATTCATAGCCTGCCTTTTCTTCCGTTTTTTCGGCGACGGCGATAGCTCTGTTGTTTTGCAAAGCCATTTCGCGACACACTTCGAGCGTCCATTTCTGCTGCGCCCGGATGCTTCCGCAGGAAAAGGCCAGTGCCAGCAGCAGGAATTTTATTTCATACATGATGTTTTCTGTTTTCATTTCTTTCAATTTTTATTCCGAAAAACGTGGCATAGAGCACAGGTACGATGAGCAGCGTGATCAGCGCCCCGAACAGCAGTCCTCCCATGATTGTGACTGCACCCGAGCCGAACAAATCGTCCGTCACCAGAGGCATCATGCCGAAAATGGTAGTCAGCGAAGCCATCATCACCGGACGGAAACGCGCGGAAGCGCTGTCGAGCAAGGCTTTTACCGGCTCTACGCCCTGCGCGGTCTGCATGGCGATTTCATCCATCAGCACGATGCCGTTTTTAATCATCATGCCTGTCAGTCCCAGTGCGCCGACGATGGCCACGAATCCGAACGTCTTGCCTGTCAGCAGTACGGAGATGATTACGCCTGTCATGACAAGCGGGATGCAGCAGATGATAATGAGAGGTTTCCTGTAGTCGCCAAAGAGCATGATCAGAACCGCAATCATCAGGATGATGCCCAGGGGCAGATGCCTGAACAGGTATTTCATTGCCTGCGAGCTGGCTGCGTATTCGCCTTCCCACTGATACGAATAGCCTTCGGGAAGGTCGATTTTTTCGACTTCGCCGATGATGCTCCGGCGGGCGTCTTCGGCGCTGACACCGAAAACGGGACTTCCCTGCGCACGCATTGCGCGCTGCCCGTTGTAGCGGAGCACGAGGGGGTCTTCCCAGACGATCTCGACGCCGTCCGTGGCCTGGCTTAACGGCACGGTCTCCAGCGCCGATTCCAAAATGTCTTCTTCCGAAATGGCGCCGGTTATCAGGCGCTGCACGGTCGTACGGTCAATCATCCTGCCGAGCGACGGGAGAAGGCTGAAGACGGGCGAATTGTCGAGCAGTTCTATGGATTTGCCGTCCCGGCCGACACATTTCAGGTAAATCGTCCGGCTGTGTGTCCCGTCGTAGAAAACGCCCACCGGAATGCCGTCCGTGGCAGTCAGCAGAGATATTCCCACATCCTTACGGCTCAAACCGATGCTGCGGGCAACGGGCTGGCTGTATTTTACCGACAGGGTAGGGGTCTTCGGTTCCCAGTCTGAACTGACAAGGAAAATGTCGGGGCTTTTCTGCATGATGTTCATGGCCTGCGCCGTCAGTTTTTGCAGCACGCCGGGATCCGGGCCGTTGAACTGCAGTTCGAGAGGATATTTTTTGTACATCAGGTTGTAGCGTTTCAGCCGCACACAGGCATCGGGACAGGTTCGGGTCAAATGTTCCTGAATCTCCTTCATGTTTGCTACCAGGGCTTTCGGCGAAGTGAAATCCACAATCAGTTCGCCGTAGGAAAGCGACGGGTCGGCGATGCTGCGCACCAGATTGTAGCGTGCAGGCGTGCCGCCGATGGAAGTCGTCACGTGCGTGACCTCTTCCCGGCCGAACAGGTAGTTTTCTATTTCGATCAGATCGGCTTTTACTCTGGAACTGTTAGTCCCTTCGGGCAGTTTATATTCAATGTACAGTTGGTCGTAGTTCATGTCGGGGAAAAATCCTTTTGGCAGAAAGCGATAGCAGTACACGCTTGCGACAGTCAGCAGCGCGGCACCGAGTATGGTTGCGGATTTGTGGCGAAAGGTCCAGAAGAGCGTCTTTCGCAGTGCGCGAAAGTATTTGCTGTCAAACAGTTTCTCCGGATTGTCGACCGGTTTGATTTTCAGCATGAGTCCTGCCTGAACCGGTACCTGCGTGAGCGCCAGCAGCCAGCTCAGGAGGAGCGACACTGCCAGCACGATAAACAGGTCGCGGACATAAATCCCGGTCGTGTCGGGCGAGAGGAAGATGGGGAAGAACGCCAGCACGGCAATCAGCGTGGCCGCCAGCAGGGGCATTCCCGTTTTCCGTCCGGTGGCCGTCAGCGCTTCATGCCGTGCTGCGCCGCGTTTCAGATCGACCAGAATCCCGTCGATGATAACTATCGCGTTGTCGACCAGCATTCCCATTGCCAGCACAAAGGCAGCCAGCGAGACGCGCTGCAGCGTGCCGTCGAAAAGGTTCAGGATAAAGAACGAGCCGGTGACCGCAATCACAAGGCTGCTGCCGATGATGACGCCGCTCCTGAATCCCATCGTGAGCATCAGCAGGAAGATGACAATCGCCAGCGATTCGGCGAGATTGAGCATGAAAGAGCCGATGGCCTCGCGGACACGTTCGGGCTGGAAAAATACTTTATGGTATTCGAAGCCTGCGGGGAGGCGTGTATTTTTCAGTTCCAGCAGTTTGGCATCTACCTGCCTGCCCAGTTTGGTGATGTCCGTGCCTTTCATTGCGGCCACGGCGATTCCGAGTGCGCGCCGGCGGTCGTAGCGCATTTCGTTGCGGACAGGCTCTTCGATGGCTTTGACGACGCGTGCGATGTCGCCGACCCGCAACTGGTCGTCTTCATGTCCCTGAAGGATGAGATTTTCGATGTCGCTGACGGTACGGTACCTGTCGCTGACCGAGACGCGAAGGCGGCTGTCGCCGGCGTCGAAGTAGCCCGAATAGACGGTTTTGTTTTGCCCGTCGAGTGTGGCGAGCGCTTCCGCCGGCAGCACGCCGAGGTTTGCCATGCGGTCTTCGCCGAGTTCTATCCGGATACATTCTTTCTGTTCGCCGTAGATGTTTACGCGCGTAATTCCTTCAATGGCCTGAATCTCGCGTCTGATCAGTCCTGCGTAGTCGCTCAGTTCGCGTTCCGGGTAGCCGTCGGCGGTGAGTGCGTAAAACATGCCGTACATGTCGCCGAAATCGTCCATTACGGCCGGAGGCTCCGCGCCTTCCGGCAGGCTGTGCTGCACGTCTGCCACCTTCCGCCGCAGGATGTCCCAGAGCTGTTCCACCTCACCGTCCCTGACCGTGGTCGAGAGTTGGACGGTGATTATCGACACGTCGTTCGCCGAGCGGCTCCGGACAGATTCAAGGTCTTTCATCGTGCGGAT
>JAIRLL010000325.1 GCA_031259505.1 Tannerella sp. | reverse complement strand
AACGCCTGGTTGTCATTGCGAATACCCGTTTCATACCGAAACTGAAAACGGAAAGACGCTTGAAACTTTGTGAAACCTTTGTGCCCTTTGTGCCCTTTGCGGTTAAAAATGTGTTGTTTACGAAAAGCGTCATTGTAAGCATAACGACGTGGCAACCCGGATCTGTGCATCATCCTGGATTGCCACGCCTGACGGCTATCAATGACATGTTTAGTTATTTGCTTATTGTCAGCCCACTGGATTGCTTCGTGCCTCACAATGACATCGGATGCCGGCGCTGACAACGAACGGCATCCCCGTCTTTGCAAAGAGCGAAGCGATGAAACAATCCATGCGCCAGCCACTAACAATGACGGGGCCGGTATCCCTGTCACTGAATGGCAGCCACGCCGGGCAGTATTTTGCCTTCGATAGCTTCGAGCAGTGCGCCGCCTCCGGTGGATACGTACGATACCTTGTCGGCAAGCCCGAATTTGTTGATGCAGGCCACCGAATCGCCGCCGCCGACGAGCGAATATGCGCCGTTCTTCGTCGCTTCGACTATGGCTTCGGCCACGGCACGCGAACCGTGCGTGAAATTCTCAAACTCAAATACCCCCGTCGGACCGTTCCACAGGATGGTTTTCGAGTTTTTGATTATTTCGGTATAACGCAGTTCCGTTTTCGGGCCGATGTCGAGACCTTCCCAGCCGTCGGGTATCTTATCCACGTCGACATATTTCGTATTGGCGTCGTTGCTGAATTTGTCGGCTATTTTGGCATCGAGCGCCAACACAAGGTTCACCTTGTGTTTTTCAGCCTTTTTCAGCAGATCAAGGGCGAGGTCCAGCTTGTCGTCTTCACAGATGGAGTTGCCGATTTTTCCGCCGCAGGCTTTCGTAAAGGTATACGTCATGCCTCCGGTAATAATCAGGTTATCCACTTTTTCCAGCAGTTTCTCTATGATTTCAATTTTCGACGATACTTTTGCTCCTCCCATGATGGCGGTAAATGGAGATTTGCCGTCTTTCATCACCTGTTCGATGGCTATCAATTCTTTTTCCATCAAATAGCCGAACAGTTTATGGTTGGCGTCGAAATAATTGGCAATCAATGCCGTCGAAGCGTGTTCGCGATGTGCCGTACCAAAAGCGTCGTTCACATACACATCCGCATATGATGCCAGCGTTTCGGTAAAAACTTTCTGGCTTTCCTTTATTTTTTTCTTTGCAACTTTTTTTTCTTCGTCGGAAGCATTCTTGGCCAGTCCGCGCGGTTTCCCTTCTTCTTCCGCATAGAAGCGAAGGTTTTCGAGCAGAAGGACTTCGCCGGGTTGCAGGGCGGCAGCTTTCGCTTTGGCTTCTTCACCGATGCAGTCGCTTGCAAACTGCACGTCGACACCCAACTGTTCGGATACATGTTGAAGGATATGTTTCAGCGAAAACTCGTCCGACACGCCTTTCGGACGTCCCAGATGCGTGCCGAGAATCAAACTCCCGCCATCGGACAGAATTTTTTTCAGCGTCGGGAGCGCCGCACGGATACGCGTGTCGTCCGTGATATTGAAATTCTCATCGAGAGGCACGTTGAAATCTACCCTCACAAATGCCTTTTTATTGGCAAAATTATAATTCTCAATTGTTTGCATAAATAAGACTCATTAATAATGTTATGAAATTTACGATTATGGAATTTAACGGTGCAAATATATGAAGGATTTGTTAAACCGCCATTAAATGCGGGCATATAAATTTCGTCATAATTGCTCAATTATTCTTATAGAATTTCCGTGCAGTAAACTTCCGCCTCGTCCGGACAGAAGTTTTTTTTATTTCTCCGAATAGAAACAGCAATTTTACGTTTCGTTGCAACACGTTATAATACAGCAGCATATAATTTGTGTCTCTGTATCGGACGTTTCTCCAGCCATATCTTTGAAACAAAATATATTATTTTACTCCTGTTTCACACAATTTTTTTTGCCATACACCGTTTAAGGAATAAAACGCATCAATAAAGAAAACAGTTTGGATATGAAACCTTTGTTATTATCTTTCTTTGTGGTGATATTGTGTTACTCGCTGTTCTTTGACGAAGGCGAAATCCGCGACCATGTGGACGACACAAATTACACGGTTCAGCCGGAGGCTTACAGGAGCCTGACGCCGGATTCGGCTTCTTTCTACGCAAAATGGTAATAAGGTATTCAAAGATAATATACTTGTGAAAACGCCCATTCTCCTTTTATTTATCGCTGTCGCGTCATGTGTACATCAGAGTGATATGCCGTTGTCCGGTGTATGCGACGATTCTGATGTGACAGAACGGTTGTCCACCATCGCCGACAGGGTCACGGCCGTGCCGCTGGAAACGAACGCCACATGCCGCATCGACAGGCCGGAGAAGGTGATTTGCTCCGGCCATAATGTATTCGTACTGTGCGATAACCTGATTTACCGGTTCGGTCGCAACGGTAATTTCCAAAACCGCATTTCATTGCAAAGCGACAGCCGGATTCTCGACTATACGGTCAATCCCCAACAACAACAGTTGATTGTCCTCGACCGGTCCCGGCAGATCCATTTTTGTACTTTTGACGGCGCCGAACGGAAACAGGAGGATTTGAGCGCGCCGGCCGGAAAGTTTGAGTTGAAACATATCGCCTGTCATTCCAATGCCCTGTGGTTTACGTTCGAACACCTGTCGCCCGAAAATATCTTCGAAAACGGATTGCTGCGTTTCGACCTGGCCGACCGGAGCACGGAATGTTTTGACCTGCCGGATGTGGATTTGGGACGCCGTAGCGTGCACCGTCATTTTGAGCCGGAATTTGCCGTGTCGGAAAACATGCCCTACATATATTCGCCGTTTGCCGAAAGGGGCAATATCCTGCGAGACACGCTTTATCTGCTTGCGCACGAAGCGTTCGACAGCCGCCGTGCCAAAATGCCGTTCTGCATCTATCCTGTCCGTATCGGCCGCCGCTATCTGATTGCTTCGTATTGCGAAAACACGGAGAGACGGTCGAACTTCCTGTTTGTTTTCGACCGCAATAGCCGGACGTCTTTCGAGATGAACGGATTCAGAGACGATTTCTTCGGCACGGGAGTCGTCACAGACATACAGCCGCTGAACACGGACGGCAGCGAATACTACTTCTACAAAACGGGAAAAGACGCCGCCAAACTATTTCCCGAACGCGATGAACCGGATAATCCGGTGCTTTTCTTTGTGCGATTGAACGGTTAGATACACAGTGTCCCCGGACTTTCTTTCCCGTAGTGATAGACTTCTTTCTCGAATTTCTCGAAAATACCACAAACAGGGTATTTCGAGAAATGCGGAATACGCGCTATCTTTGCGCCGTAAAAAAAATAATAAAACATGAAGCGGATAATTATTGTATTTTTCAGTGTGGCGGTGATTTTTCCGACCGCATACGGTCAGAAAAAAAGAAAAAGCGACGTGTCGGATAATGCGGCAATCGCATATCTGGACAGGTCTTTCGGCGTGTACGACAAGTTGCAGAAGCAGATATGGAGCCATCCCGAACTCGGATTCCTCGAAACGCAGAGCAGCGGCGCGCATCAGTATCACCTGCGTGAAAACGGTTTCGCGGTCGAGGCGGGCGTAGCCGGCATGCCTACTGCCTACGTGGCCACGTACGGTTCGGGAAGTCCGGTGATCGGTATCCTTGCCGAGTTCGACGCGCTCCCCGGCCTATCGCAGGATACCGTGCCTTACCGCAAGGCGCTCGTGGAAGGCGGCAATGGGCATGCCTGCGGGCATAACGTCTTCGGTGTCGGCTCTATAGCGGGCGCCGTCGCCATCCGGCAATGGCTGGAGGCAAACCGCCAAACGGGCACGATTAAAGTCTTCGGGACACCGGCCGAAGAGGGTGGAGGCGGAAAAGTTTACATGGTGCGCGAAGGTCTTTTCAAAGGTGTCGACGTCGTGCTCGACTGGCATCCGTCTACGGGCAATGGAGTGAGCGTGGGCACGGGGACGGCTATCATGATGATCGACTACGTTTTCCGTGGCGTCGCCGCACATGCCGCAGGCAGCCCCGACAGGGGGCGTTCGGCGCTCGACGGCGTAGAGGCGTTCAACTGCATGGCCAATCTGCTGCGCGAGCATGTGCCCGTTTCGTCGCGTATTCACTACGTGATAGTGAACGGAGGCGAAGCGCCGAACGTGGTGCCCGACTATGCCAAGGTGTCGTACTACATCCGCAGTCCGAAGCGCGACGTGCTGAAGAATCTGGTAGAATGGATCGGACAGGCTGCCGAAGGCGCAGCCCTCGGAACGCAGACGACGGTCGAGACCGAAACGGTGGCCGGATTCTACGAACTGCTGAACAACCGTACACTGTCCGAACTGGTGCAGAGCAAACTCGAACAGGTCGGCGGCATCACATACGATGCGCGCGAACTCGCCTTTGCCCGCGCGATAGTGCGCGGACTGCACGAACACGACAGCATCCTCGCACAGGCGGCAACCGTCCGGCCGCTGGCGGAAGAACGACCCTCGACGGGCGGCGGCTCGACCGACGTGGGCGACGTCAGTTGGAACGTGCCGACCGTCAGCTTCGGCACTGCGGCCTTTATCCCCGGCAGCGCCGGACACAGTTGGCAAAACGCAGCCTCGGGCGGAACTACCATCGGCACGAAAAGTCTCATCAATGCCGCCAAGGTGTTTTCGCTGACAGCCATCACACTCTACACCAGTCCGCAACTGCTGGCCAAAGCGAAAGCCGAATTTGAAAACCGGCGCGGCAAGGATTTCAAATACGAACCGCTGTTGGGAAACAGAGCTCCCGCGCTGGACTACCGCGTAAAAAAGTAACCGTCCCGAATCTTTGAATTATAAGTTTAATGAAAGTGAAGAAGTTTTTTTCGAACATGGCTTTCAGGCTGTTTATAGCCGTGGTGGCAGGATTGCTTGCAGGCCAGTTTGCCGATGAAAAGACAGTCGGCGTCATTTTGCCGCTGAAGCATGTGCTGGGGCAGGTCATCTTTTTTCTTGTTCCCCTGATTATATTCGGTTTTGTCACGCCGTCCGTCACGCGGATGAAGAAGAATGCATCCGGAATACTGGGAGCATCGCTGCTGCTGGCCTACGTATCGTCGGTCATTACCGCAGTCTTTGCCATCTTTGCGGGCTACGGCAGCATCTCGCTGTTCGACCTGCACGCGGCGCCTGCCGTGAAGGAACTGCCGGAAATGATATTCCGCCTCGACATTCCGCCGCTGATGTCCGTCATGAGCGCACTGACGCTGGCGCTGACGGTCGGCCTGGCTGTCGTATGGACAAACGCGGAAACGATCGAAAATCTGCTGTACCGGTTTCAAGACATCGTCGCCGCGATGGTAAGCCGGATACTGATACCCATCCTGCCGTTTTTCGTGTTTTTCAACTTCAGCATACTGAGCTACGAGGGGACGGTCAATTCGCAGTTGCCGTTTTTTGCGGTGTTTATCGTCATTACGATTTTGTGCAATGCGCTGTGGGTGGCGTTCAGTTACCTTGTGGCAGGGCTCTATTCGGGTAAGAATCCGTGGCGCGTGCTGAAACATTATGGCCCGGTAGTCCTTACGGCGATGGGCACGCAGTCGTCGGCCGCCTCGCTGGGAGTAGCCATCGAAGCAGCCAGAAAAAGCGATGTGCTGGACGACGACGTGCGCGGATTCGCCATCCCCTTCTTCGCCAACATCCACTTTTGCGGGTCGGCGCTGAACATTGTCTTTCTGGTCATTGTCATTTCGCAGATGCTCTACGGCTCCATTCCTTCGGTGGATACGCTGGCGCTGTTTACCCTCCTGTTAGCCATCTTCGCCATCGGAGCGCCCGGTCTGCCGGGAGGAACGGTGGTGGCGTCGCTGGGACTGATTCAGGCGCTGCTGGGCTTCGACGAGACGGCGACCGCCCTTCTGCTGAGCGTCTTTGCCCTGCAGGACAGCTTCGGGACGGCCAACAACATCACCAGCGACGGCGCACTGACGCTGATACTCTCCTCCTTCAAAACCAAAAGGAGGCGATTCAAAGCATAAGCCGCCGGCACGGGGACGCTACATAATAAGACAGTTTTTTTAGACTGCGCACGGTGTGATTTTGCGATATTATTCTACTGGATTGCTTCAGGCTATGCCTTCGCAATGACAGAGCGTATCCGGCGTCATTGCGAGACTCTATATTTATCAAATAAACAGGAGGAAAATGACATGTCTGGATTGCTTCCTGCTTCGTACCTCGCAGTCGCAATGACGTAGATGCCATTGTTGCAGGCAACGGCATCCGGCGTCATTGC